>CBIHRH010000098.1:0-10725 GCA_966212365.1 uncultured Emticicia sp.
GCCAAGTCTATTGGCAGGGAAATTCTTCATACCAGGCAATGAACCAGGCATTGCAGGTTTAACTTCATCTCCATGTACCATCCAGTTACCCCTAATGAAAACGTGTGTCTTTCGAGCCCTGCCTGGATTCATTTCCATGATAACCGGTATACCATTGCTTTCTATCTTCATCAATTTATCCAAAGAGTCTCTGAAAGCCTTCGAATAATTGTTTTTTAAAGGCGCTTTATATTGCAAATCCATCCAGTCTAAATGAATCAGGTCTGTCCAGAAATTCTTTCCTTTTTTATAAACCAGATACACATCATGCACACCTCTGGTTGGTTTTATCTTTCCGGTTGAGGTCGTATAATCTTTCCATCTCGACCAGCCATCATTGACTGTCTCTTCACTACATTTTGTTTCAACTCTGCTAATCAACTCTCCCTCTGAACTCCCTAAGCGCATTTCAATAAATAAATTCTCTGCACCGCTCTGATAGCCATAAGTAACCTGAGAAACACCTGTTAAATCTACATCTTCATAAACCGTATAAGCCCCGTCAGTGGTCTGCATAATGGTTTTCTGGTTATTCCACAATTCAATATGCCTGCTGGCACTATCAAATTCTTCGGCCTCTATTCTATATATACCCATTCGTCTTAAATAGTCCTGTTTTTGCTTATCTAATGGGATATTAGGCGAAATAGGAGTTGGATTCTTCTCAATATTCTTCAGCCATGTCAGCATATTTTTCACCTCTTTTTCCTTATCTGCCGAATAGGTTCTCAATAGTGGTTTATCATTATATAAATCTCTATCCTGCGTATTATTGAAGAAAGCAAAAGACTGATAAAACTCTTTGTGTCGGAAAGGGTCGTAAGGGTGGCTATGGCATTGTACACACGCCATGGTGGTTCCCTGCCAAACTTCCCAGGTAGTAGATACTCTATCTAGCAAAGCCATATTTCTGAACTCTTCATCGTTCGTTCCACCTTCGTCATTCGCCATTGTATTTCGGTGAAAAGCCGTAGCAATCAACCTGTTTTCAATTTCCTTGGCTGTTATATTGTTTGGTTTTGGCAGTAAATCACCTGCCAATTGTTGAATAGTGAATTGGTCAAATGGCATATCTTCATTAAATGCCCTGATTACCCAGTCACGATATTGCCAGATGCTTCGGTCTAAGTCTTTTTCATAGCCTTTTGAATCTGCATAACGAGCTAAATCAAGCCACATCGTTGCCCATCTTTCGCCAAAGTGAGAAGACCTCAAGAGTCTGTCAACCTGCTTTTCATAGGCATTATGGCTAGTATCATTCAGAAATGCCTGAGTTTCTTCAATACCTGGAGGCAAGCCGATTAAATCTAAGCTTAATCTTCTTAACAAGGCTGTCTTATCTGTTTCAGGTGAATGCTTTAACCCTTCCTGATTCAGTTTATCTAATACAAACTTATCAATATCATTAGCTATCCATGTATCGCTTATATCAGGCGGACTAATAGAATTATCTGGTTTGATATACGACCAATGGTCTTCCCAATTTGCCCCCTCATTGATCCATCTTTCTATTTTGCTGATTTCTTCACCACTTAATGGGTCAGCCTCCAAAGGCATGCGTTCTTCCACATCATGTGATTTCAGGCGTCTCATTAATTCAGAATTATTGGCATCATAAGGAATAATGGCCAATTTGCCTGACTTAGCCTTTGCCAATGCTTCTTCTCTGAACAGTAGGCTGAAACCACCACTCTTCTTTACACCACCATGGCAGACAATACATTTTTTATTGAAAATAGGTCGGATTTCTTGATTATAGCTGATTTTTTCTCGTGTGAAGTGGTACACAGAAGCAATGGCTATGAGAACCGCGGCAAATAAGCTTATCCAGGTTAATCTCTGATAATTCATCAGTTAGTTGAATGAAAATTACTTTCGAATATCACCAAAAAATGGTAGTAATACAAGTTTTTTTATCATTATACGGTTGGTAGCAAAAAAACAACCATTCCTATATCCTTTTAAATCAAGAAGTGTTAAGTATATTTGGGCATCGTAAATATAATCTTCTCAGATTATGGTAGATGAAGCAACGCTAAGAGAAATGGCACTCTCATTTCCGGAAACGGTTGAGCAACCACATTTTGAAAAAACTTCGTTCAGAGCAAAGAAAAAAATCTTTGCCACCTATTCTACTCATGATAAACGTGTATGCCTGAAACTCTCTGAAATTGATCAGTCTGTTTTCTGTTCTTTAGATAAGACGATAGTTTATCCTGTACCTAATAAGTGGGGTAAACAAGGATGGACATTGTTTGAATTGAATCTTATAGAAAAGGAAATGCTCCATGATGCCTTAGAGACGGCTTATAAAGAAGTAACCAAGAAAAAATAGTTATTGCTACTGCACATGAGAATTATAGATTATCCGACCATTATTAAACTAGCCTGGGCTAATTTTGACAACTCTAAAACCATTGCTCACGTTGAAGACATCAGTGCAAAGGTGTCGACTAACCATGTTTTTAGGGTAAAGTTTGATAATGATGATATGATTATTGCCAAATTATCCTATTTTGGCACTTACGAGCATTTCAAAGAAGACCATCAGATTATTCATGCCTTATCTAATAATCTGCTTTACCCATTTGAGAATGTATTGGCTAAATCGTTGGTAAAGGATAATGAAGTATATACTTATCGTTTTCAGGAAAAAGGTATTGATACCTGGGTAGTATTTTATAATCCTATCCGAAGTTTGCATCGGCTTCCTCGCAGGCTGGATGAAGAACATATCAGAAAATTGGGCGTTGAAATAGCCAAATTTCATAAAGCCTGTGCCAGGGTAAGCACGGTTCTGCCCAAAGCTTATAAAACACTTCGCTCGGATATTCAAGATCTTTTAAACATTCTAAATACAGAGGTTGGAGAATTTGAACATCGGATGCATATCGACGATTTAAAAAAGCAATGTGAGATATTTTTAGAGAATCGTCAGAAATTAGTGGCTAAAACCGTAGAAACCATGCCTGTTTTTATGGACTGGAATATCGGGAATTTCTCAGTTACTAAAAATCTGGAACTCTATTCCCGATGGGATTACGACTGGTTCAGAATCAGTTATCGCGTAATGGATTTTTATTTCTTTAGTCGGGTAGTTTCTGATGTGGGAGATAGAACAGTTTTCAGTTATTATATTGGTCCATTGATGGAAGACCGATTCATTATCTTTTTACAGGAATATCATAAAGTATATCCATTGACCGAAAATGAAGTGCGCTTTATGAAAGAAGCTTATCGGTTCTTTATACTGAATTATGTAATCAAATATGGCCGGTACTTTTTCCATCGCACCTATGCCACTAAACTACAAAGAGAAGCTTATGAAATATACTTTCCATCGATTGAAAAAGAATTTGATGCAGACAAGATATTAAATGCTTTGAATTTATAATACAATTAACCAAACCACCTATTACTTTACATGAAGATCCATGATTTTAAAACAGTTATTGAAAATTACAAAGTTGTCTTTTTTGATGCGTATGGTGTCCTTAAGAATTACAATGGTTTGATTCCGGGCGTTGAAAAGACTTTTGAGTATCTAAAAGAAACCAACAAAGAATTTTATATTCTGACTAATGATGCTTCCAGAAAACCACAGCAATTAGCAGACTCTTATCACCACTTAGGTATTGAAGATATAGTCATTTCCAATATTATTTCTTCTGGCATGTTGGCGATGGATTATCTTCGCCAAAAGGTAAAAAATGGTAAAGTAGTTTTTCTGGGCACCATAGATTCTGCTTATTATATTGAAACTTTGGGTCTGGAAGCTGTACCTATCAGTGAGCTGGATTTAAGCGATTTATCCGATATTCAGGCATTAGCTTTTTTAGATGATGAAGGTTTTGACTGGAAAACTGATTTAAACAAAACCATTAACTTGCTTCGCAGGAAGAATATTCCTGTAATTGTAGCCAATACCGATGCGACTTATCCGGTATCGAAAAAAGAAATTGCCATTGCTATGGGCGGCCTTTCCGAAATGATTGAGTCGATTGTTGGCAAACAGTTTGTTGGCTTTGGCAAACCAGATTCTCAGATGTTTATTTTTGCTTATGAACATATCAAAAGCAGTGGTATTGAGAAAAAAGATATACTTATGGTGGGTGATACGCTACATACCGATATTTTAGGTGGTAATAAATTCGGGCTTGATACAGTTTTAGTATTAAGTGGTAATACCCAAGCAGAAGATGCTGAGATAAAAATCCAGAGCTCGGGAATTATCCCTACTTATATTTGTGAAGCAGCTATTGTTGAATAATAAAAAACTATCTGATGAATCGATCAATCCTTAAAATCTTCATTAAATCTACTCTTCTATTATTGGTAGACTTCAACAGCTTTGCGCAAAAGATTGCTGTTCAAAATATCTCGGCAGAAACTATCAGAAAATTCAATATTCTTGGAGTTGAGGTAATAAAAAAAGTTCAGTTCAATGATAAAAATGGAGTGAATTATGTCATTGCCACAATAGAAGAAAATACAAAAGACGATTACACAACAAAAAAACTCTGGGTAGAGCATTTTATAGAAAGTGATAAAAAGGCACCTAAATTGCTCAGAGAAATTACCGATTTTGAAAGGGATTGTCCGGTAGATAATCAGTTAGACATGATTAAAGATTCTTTTACGATAAGTGATTTAGATAAAAATGGCTATGCCGAAATTATTTTCCTGTATAAAACAGGTTGTAAAGGCGATGTTAGTCCATCTGGCTTAAAACTGATGGTTTTAGAAAATGGAAATAAGGCAGCGATAAGAGGCAAAATGGTTATTAAGGAGTTTAAAACGCCCAGAGAAAAGACACCCGATGCAGCGTTTAAGAAATTGCCTACAGTAATACAGGATAAGGCAAATGCCTTATGGAATCAATTTGAAAACGAGTATTGAGATATGGAAAAAGACACCATTAGTTGGGAAGATTTTGAAAAAGTAGAACTGAGAGCAGGAACGATTATTCAGGTAGATGACTTTCTAAAGGCGCGAAAGCCTGCCTATAAATTATTGATTGATTTGGGGCCTGAGATAGGTATTAAACGCTCATCAGCACAGATTACCACTTTTTATACTAAAGAAGAATTGCTAGGTAAGCAGGTGATTTGTGTAACCAATTTTCCATCCCGACAAATTGCCGATTTCATGTCGGAGGTACTTACTACCGGATTCATTTTAGATGGCGGTGCTGTGGTGCTGGCAGAATCTGAAAGGAAAGTGCCCGATGGTAGCCGTATGGCTTAAATATTGCAAGTTTATTTTGGAAATCTCGTTCCGAATAGTTACATTTGTAGGTAATTCACTCATACAATAATGAAAAAGACATTATTCAGGTTGTTCAACGTTATGATGGCAGTCGTAGTATTGCTAAGTAGCACAGGCTTTGGCTTTGTTGAGCATTCTTGTATTGTGAAAGGAAAAACTACTTCTCTTCACAAAAAGGGTGATTTATGTTGTACAGTAAAAGACAAAAAGCATTTCCCGCTCAATAACAGGAATGCAGTAGTAAAAAAATCTTCTTGTTGTACTGAAGAAGAGAAATACGAAAACGTCGAATACTCTTCTTCTGCCTCTCAACTAGTTGCCAAATTCACACAAAGCACATTAGACTGGTTTAAGGCTACCGTTCATGAAATGGTGAAAACCATTATTGAAACCATTTTTAATAGTCAGAGTTCTTCCTTAGCCAACAGTGCATCGCCACCTCAACTCAATGGGCGAGAAATCATTACTGCCAAGCAATCATTCTTAATCTGATATTGTTAAATAATTGGGTCTCCGCAAATCATATTGATTTGTGGCTTTTGTGTTTATGCTGCTTTTCCCGCAGCTAAATCCCTTATTATTTAACAGAATATCTATGCAATTATTAATCAAAAATATGGTTTGCAACCGCTGCGTGCGTGTTGTGCGGGAGGAATTAGAAAAGATTGGACTGAATGTATCTAAAGTCGAGTTGGGTATTGCAACCATTAATCTAACCGGTGAAAACATTCAGTATGACCTCATTCAAAGTACTCTGCAAAAAGAAGGTTTTGAGTTGATTGAAGACCATAAAGCTTCTATTATTGAGCACATCAAACATTTAATCATTAACGAAATACATCATAATAAAGCTGAAAAGCCTGCTTCACAAAATTTCTCTGATTTTCTGGTTAAGAAAATTGGGTACGAATATTCTTACTTAAGTAATTTATTCTCGTCGGTTGAGAAAACGACCATTGAAAAGTATATCATTGCCCAGAAAATTGAACGAACAAAAGCATTATTGCTCAATGGAGAAGTGAATCTATCAGAAATAGCCTGGCAATTAGATTATAGTAGTGTTGCTCACTTGTCTAACCAATTTAAGCAGGTAGAGGGTATAACGCCAAGTGAATTCAAACGAAATAACCAGAATACCCGTCTTTCAATTGATGCAGTCAAAAATCATGTAAGTCTCGTATAAAATTCTGTAACGCATGGTCGGGGCCTAACTCCTACTTTTGTATCATTAAAATAAACAAAGACAATGACACATACATATGAAGTTACAGGCATGACCTGCGAGGCATGCGAATATAAAATACAGCACATATTAGGAAATGTAGAAGGGGTAAAATCAGTTACACCCGACAAAGCTCATAATACAGCCACTATTGAAACGGAAAAGCATATTCCTGTCTCTAAATTTCAGGAAGCACTTAAGCCTTATCCCAAATATAGCATTACTGAAAAAGCTATTACACCTGCGCACACAATAACATTTGAAGAAGAACCACCTAAAAGCTGGTTTGCCACTTATAAGCCATTGTTATTGATTTTTGCTTTCATTACAGGAGTTTCTGCCTTGACTTCTTTTCATGCCAATATCTTTGGATTGGAGCATTTTATGGGTATGCACTTCATGAATCATTTTATGGCCGGATTCTTCTTAGTCTTTTCGTTCTTCAAATTTTTAGATTTAAAAGGCTTTGCTGAAAGTTATGCTATGTATGATTTATTGGCAATGAAAGTTCCGGTTTATGGATTCATCTATCCGTTCATTGAGCTAGCATTAGGAATTGCTTATCTGATAAATTTTGAACCTCAAGCAACTAATATTGCTACTATTATCGTAATGGGTTTTAGTTCGATTGGGGTAATACAAAGTGTGCTCGATAAGAAAAAGATACGTTGTGCGTGTCTTGGGGCGGTCTTTAATTTACCTATGAGCACAATTACGATCATAGAAGACTTATTGATGTTAGGTATGGCTGTAGGAATGCTGTTTATTCTATAATGATTGCAAAGGCAAATAAACAATAGAATTATCAGAATGAAAGCAGCTGTCAGATATATTATCTTAGGAGTGTTTATGCTATTATCATTAAATATTATAGCACAGCATGAACATCATCAATCTGTGCCAGGGCAAAAACCTAAGGTGTTAAAAAGCCCGACTGAAAGAAAGACTGAGAAGGTTGTTGAAAGCAAAAATAAGACAGTGATTTATCATTTATATGTAAATGATACGCTTGTGAATTATACAGGAAAAACCAAAAAAGCTATTGCTATTAATGGTTCTATTCCCGCCCCAAGTTTACATTTTACAGAGGGTGATACAGCGGAGATTCATGTACATAATCTGATGAAGAAAGAAACCTCCATCCATTGGCATGGATTAATTGTCCCGAATCAATATGATGGTGTTCCCTATCTGACCACTACTCCCATTAAGGCCGGACAGACACATATTTACAAGTTTCCGCTGGTTCAAAATGGTACTTATTGGTATCATTCGCACACAAAATTGCAGGAACAATCGGGTATGTATGGTGCTTTGATTATCCATAAGCAAGTGGAGCCTGTCATGAAGGAATACACACTCGTACTAAGTGATTGGACTAATGAGAAGCCATCTGAGGTACATAGAAGATTACATAATACCACGGACTGGTATGCCATAAAAAAGAAAAGCACTCAGGATTATGGGCAAGCTATCAAGGAAGGGTATTTAAAAACCAAATTCAACAACGAATGGAAGCGGATGCTGGCAATGGATGTAAGCGATGTGTATTACGATAAATTCTTTATAAATGGCCAAAGCACTGCTGAAACATCCGACTTTAAGGCAGGCGAAAAGGTTAAGTTAAGAATTATTAACGGGAGCGCCTCTACCTATTTCTGGCTCATTTATGCAGGTGGTAAACTGGAAGTAGTAGCCAGCGATGGAAAAGACGTAGAACCAGTAGAAGTTGATAGAATGATAATAGCCGTTTCGGAAACTTATGATGTAGTTGTGACGATTCCGGAAGATAAAAGTTATGAGTTTTTAGCAACAGCAGAAGACCGTACCAAATCAGCCTCATTGTGGCTAGGTTCTGGGACAAAACTAAATGCTAAACCCTTGCCTCGACTAAAATACTTTGAGGGTATGGGCATGATGAACAGCATGATGAAAATGAATGGCGACATGGACGATATGGGCATGAACATGACCAATCAGGTGATGGATATGAATATGGTGATGTATCCTGAGGTAACAGGTCAGCCCGAACACAAGCATAAAAAAGAGCCGGAAGAGGCATTAGAAGCTATTGTAACGCTTAATTATAGCATGTTAAAAGCGACAGAGAAAACAACCTTACCGCAAGCCCCTACCAAGGTTCTACTCTTTGAATTAACAGGAAATATGAGCCGCTATGTTTGGAGTATTGACAATAAAACGGTTTCGGAAACAGATAAGATTCTGATAAAGAAAGGTGAGAATGTAAAGATAGTGCTGACCAACAATACGATGATGAGACACCCCATGCACCTGCATGGTCATTTCTTCAGAGTATTGAATGGGCAAGGTGATTATGCACCTTTAAAAAATGTACTTGACATTATGCCTATGGAAACAGATACTTTGGAGTTTGCAGCAACAGAAAGCGGAGATTGGTTTTTTCATTGTCATATTCTCTACCACATGATGAGTGGGATGGGTAGGATTCTTACTTACGAGAACCCACCATCGAATGAAGGAGTACCATCAAACATTCTGATCGATAATCCCGGAAAAGCCCTTCGTAAATTATATCAGGATGATAGAAGATTACATCTTATGGGAGAAATCGGATTAGAAAGTAATGGCAGTGATGGAGAGGTAATGGTAAGCAATACACGGTATCGCTTACAGACGGAATGGAGGCTAGGCACAGATAAAATGATGGGTTATGAATCGGAAAGTCATTTTGGGAGATATTTCGGTAAGATGCAGTTCTTGATGCCTTATGTCGGTTGGGATATTCGCTATCGAATGGTAAATGGAGAGGCTGGCAAACCTAACACCAAAGATAATAGACAAGTATTTTGTGCCGGTATTGAATATATGCTTCCACTGCTGATTCGTGCAGATGCACGGGTCGATTCAAAAGGCAAATTCAGGTTACAATTGGTGCGTGAAGATGTACCTGTTACCAGTAGACTAAGATTTAACTTTATGCTCAACACCGATAAAGAATACATGGCAGGTTTTAGATACATTCTCACAAAATCTATAGCCCTTTCAACGCATTATGATAGCGATATGGGCTTTGGCGCCGGTATTGCACTTAATTATTAACAAACTTTTTAAATATTAACACAAATGAAAGCAATAAGCACATTAGCACTTTTATTAATCACTTTGGGAATTTCGAATGTATTCGCCCAAGAGAAAAAATTTGACAA
The DNA here is from genome assembly GCA_966212365.1 of uncultured Emticicia sp. Taxonomy (GTDB): domain Bacteria; phylum Bacteroidota; class Bacteroidia; order Cytophagales; family Spirosomataceae; genus Emticicia. Next base: position 9,718 of record CBIHRH010000098.1, read on the forward strand.
AATAGATTCAGAGGTTATTAAGCAAACAAATGAACTTTTATTAGCTTACTATGATGTAAAAGATGCGCTGGTTGCCACCAATGGCAAATTAACCAGCACAAAGTCTAAAGATTTTTTAGACAAATTGAATAATATAAATATCAGCAAGCTCACAGCTCCACAAAAGGATTTCTACAAGCCACTGAAAGATAAAATCGCTTTTGATGCTGAGCATATCAACGAAACGCAGGACGCAGAACACCAACGAGATCATTTTGGAGACTTATCAACGAATGTTCTGACCTTAGTAAAATCATTCGGTGCGAATCAGGAAGATGCTTACGTTCAGTACTGTCCGATGGTGAAAAAGAGTTGGTTAAGTAATAACAAGGCAATCAAAAACCCTTATTACGGCAATAAAATGCTTGGATGCGGGAAGGTGACAGAGACATTAGAGAAGAACAAATAAGCATTCTATGAATCATTCAAAATATATATTATATTTTATTCTGTGTTTAACCTCCATTTCAGGCTTTGCCCAGAATGTAACCGGTGTAGTGCTTGACAATTCTAATGCGAAAGAAGAGGCTATAGTTGGTGCGACTGTACATTGGCTAGGCACAAAAGTAGCTACACAAACAGATATTGAGGGTAAATTTTCGATACCCCGCACTAAATCCAATCAATTAATTATCAGCTTTGTAGGCTATCGGTCAGATACATTGAATATTACTAGTGAAACGGACCTAAAAGTGTATCTGAAATCCGAAAATCAATTGCAGGAAGTAGTGGTAAGAAGTAGCTCTACCGCTATAGACAAACTCTCTCCTATTCAGACTGAAATTATTACTTCTAAAGCCTTGGCTAAGGCAGCGTGTTGTAATCTATCTGAAAGTTTTGAGACCAATGCATCTGTATCTGTCAGTTATTCTGATGCTGTTACTGGGGCAAAACAGATTCAATTATTAGGCCTGGCAGGTACATATGTGCAGATGAATGTGGAGAACGTGCCTTCATTGAGAGGCTTGG
>CBIHRH010000099.1:0-10719 GCA_966212365.1 uncultured Emticicia sp.
AAAGGAGTGTCATATATGGAAAATAAGCTAGAATGGCATTATTTACCTATGAAAGCGGAGCAATATCAACAGGCAATTGAAGAAATAAAATACCTATATGCTTTAGAAACAGAGCTATCTTAATATTCTGATAAAATGACTGATGTTCTGAAAGAAAAAATACTGGAATTGAAAGGCCCAATCTTTGTTTTTGGAGCTAGTGGGTTTATTGGTGCCAATCTGTTTAAAGATATTTTTGCTGTTCGTAAAGATGTTTTTGCCCTGACTCATGACGCACAAAGGGCATGGAGACTTAAATTATTAAATGTCCCTTCTGAAAATATCGTGCACTGCGATATTGTCTCTAAATATTCAGTAGAAGAAACTTTTGATAGTATTCAGCCGCAGACAGTTTTTAATTTAGCGGCTTATGGAGCCTATTCCAAACAAAAAGATACAACGCTGACCTACGAAACCAATGTTCTGGGAACACATAATATTTTGGAAACACTCTCTAAAGATGCCGTATATATTCATGCCGGCAGTAGTTCAGAGTATGGGTATAATTGTGCTGCACCTAAAGAATCAGATGAATTACAGCCGAACAGCCATTATTCAGTATCAAAGGTTTCGGCAGCTTATATGATTCAGTATTATGGTCGGTTCTTTGAGAAAAACACACTTAATCTAAGATTATATGCCATTTATGGCGACTGGGAAGAACCTGATCGCTTGATTCCTCAGTTAATTGAAAAAGTCAGAAAAGGCACTTTACCTAATTTTGTTTCCCCTGATATTAGTCGCGATTTTGTGCATATAACGGATTGTGTAGAGGCATTTGTTAATTCAGCTTTGCGGATGAGACCCGAAATCAGAGGAAAATCATATAATATTGCCAGTGGTATAAAAACAACCATGAAACAATTGGTGGAAGTAACCAGAAGTGAATTTAGCATTACGACCACACCTGATTGGGGAAGTATGCCCAACAGAAAATGGGATTTGGCAGAGTGGTATGGCGACCCAAGCGAAGCCAATAAAGATTTAGGCTGGCAAGCAAAAATATCTTTAGCAGAGGGTCTTCGTAAATATTATTACTGGCAGGACCGGATTAATTATGAGGACTATATATTGACTGCCTTTAAAAATCCTTATCTGAATCCTGTTATTACAGCTATTATTGCTTGTTACAGAGATGCACAGGCCATTCCATATATGTATGAAAGATTAGTGAAAACATTCAACGAAATGAAAGTGCGCTATGAAATCATCTTCGTGAATGACTGCTCACCAGATAATACACAGGAAGTATTGGATGCTATATGTAACAAAGATCAGAATGTGATAGCCATTACTCACTCACGGAATTTCGGTTCACAATCGGCATTTATGTCGGGTATGGAAGTTTCAACGGGTGATGCGGTGGTATTAATGGATGGAGATTTACAAGACCCTCCTGAGATAATTCCGGCTTTTTATGAAAAATGGATGGAGGGCAACGAAGTAGTGTATGGGGTGCGTATACAACGTGAAATGAAACCTCGCATACATTTCTTCTATCGGCTGTTCTACCGTATTTTTCAGGCCCTTTCCTATATCAAAATCCCTAAAGACGCAGGTGATTTCTCAATGATTGATAGAAAAGCAGTTAAAGAATTGATTAACTTACCAGAAACCGAGCAGTTTCTGCGTGGTTTAAGAGCCTGGGTTGGTTTTAAACAGATAGGTGTCAATTATGTGCGTCCGGAACGCATGTTCGGTGTATCAACCAACAACTGGGCAAAGAATATCTGGTGGGCTAAAAAGGCTATTTTTTCCTTTAGTTTTGCTCCTTTAGAAGCTATGTCTTATGCTGGATTTATCTTTACCGGATTTGCATTCTTAGGTGCGTTTCTACAGGTGGTACTTACTTTTTTCTTTCCTGATGTTCCACATGGGTTCCCAACGGTTATTACCTTAGTATTGTTCTTTGGAGGAATCAACTTGTTAGGCATTTCATTCTTGGGTGAATACATCAGCAAGATTTTTGAGGAAACTAAAAAGCGTCCGAAATTTATCAGAACTGCCGTTCGTAAAGGCGTTCGCCGATATAATACATCAGAAGAAATAAAGACATTTATCAAGACGCAAAGAAAATGACAGAGAAATTCAGACCGGTGGCACATCATCCACCTGATAGCTTTTTGAATACCATCAAATTCTATGGACGGTTGGCGCTTGATTTCCAGACATTGACAATTTATAAATATCTCAGCAAATACATGCCCAAAATGAAAGGCAAGGTTTTAGATGTAGGTTGCGGGAATAGCCCATTTAAATTTTTAGTAAATCCAGAACAGTGTAAATACACCGGAATAGATATAGCAGGCGCCGACAATTTTGATTATCAAAATAACGATATAGTTGTTTTCGATGGGGAAAACATTCCATTTGCTGACGAATCTTTTGAGAATATTATCTGCACAGAGGTAATAGAACACATTGCTAAGCCAGAGAAAATTATTTCTGAGATGCATCGGGTTTTAAAGCCGGGAGGGTTTGGTATTGTTACATTGCCTTGGTCGGCACGTGTGCATTTTGCTCCTTATGATTTTTGCAGATACACGCCTTATAAACTGGTGCAATTGTTCCAACAATTCAGCAAAGTAAGTATTTACAATAGAGGGACTGATATAAATACGATTGTTTCAAAAATGATAGTTTTATTTTTTGGCAATCTTTTTACCTGGCAGTTCAGCCTAAAGGACTTATTATTAATGCCATTTAAAATCGTATTACTCATACTTTTTATACCATTATTAGCGATAGCAGTCGTATTCTCGCACATTGCTTTGTTAATTAAACTAGGCTCAACAGACGACCCATTAGGATATACCATTATTTTTAACAAATAAACTGATATTGAGATGAGGAGAGAATTTTCGGACGCTATAGAACACATTGCAATGAAAGACGAGAAAATCATCTTTATTACTGGTGATTTGGGCTATAACGCGCTTGAAAATTTACGGAAAAAACTAGGGAATCGATTTATCAATGCCGGCGTAGCCGAGCAAAATATGGTTGGGGTGGCAGCAGGATTTGCCTATAAGGGATTTAAAGTCTTTTGTTATAGTATCGCTCCATTTATCGTGTATCGTTGCTTAGAGCAGTTTCGTAATGATGTCTGTTTGCACAATTTACCTGTTTTTTTAGTAGGTAATGGTGGTGGCTATGGCTATGGCATCATGGGGAGTTCGCATCATGCCATTGAAGATTTAGCCGCAACAAGTGGTTTACAAAATATCAAATGCTGGATTCCGGCATTTGCAGATGAAGTACAGTCTATCCTTAATCAGATAGTAACTGAAGCTCGCCCCGCTTACTTGCGATTAGGGGCAGGCAAAAATACACCGGATAATCCAGTGCAACTTGGTAGTCTGAAATTGATTAATAAAGTTGTGGAAGCAAAAGGCACTATAGTAGCCTTAGGACCTGTGGCAAATAATGTCTTATCTGCCTTGAATAAATCTGGCTTAACTGAGCAATTTGATGTTTGCACCGCAACTTATTTACCTTTGCAATTAGATCCGAATGCTATTGAATTATTAAGGAAATCACCTAATATACTGGTGGTTGAAGAGCATGTAAGCATCGGCGGTCTTGGTCAACAATTATCTTTACAATTATTGGAAAATTGTATTTCTCCTCAAAAATTTGTTAGCCTAAGAGCTCAAGGCTACCCTGATGGCACGTATGGAGACCAGCTCTTTCACCAAACTCAATCAGGTTTACATGAACAAAACATTATTGAGGTATTGAATCGGTTTTAAAGCAAGGTTTAATTATTAAAGTTGTGTGGAAATATTGCGTGGTTTACCACTTTCTTATTTTATCTTTAAATTATATCCTAGTTGTATGTAAAATGGTAGAATTGGCTCAGTTTTAAAATCCTGGGTGATGATTTTTCCAGCTTTAAACGTTAAATCATGATTTCGCCAACTAAAGCCCGACTGCAAGCCATAATAAAAATTCCCACCAGTAGCAGGATTATACCAGCCATCTTTAGCGGCAAAGTTTTCTTTCATCAATTCAGGATGCTTGAAATGTGTTACAATAGCTTTATCAAAACCCACTTCACCTGCTAAAAACCATTTAGGTTTATAGCAGCCGATAATACCTGATAAATCGCTTCCGAAATTATTCAACCTTACATAATTATTCTCAAACCTTCTAAAAACCCCTTGCACTTTGGTACTGAACTGAAAATCTCCTACCTTAATCCATCTGATTTGGCCGCCTACTTTGGTTTTGAAATCATCTCCAATACTTTTACCGGATGGCAAAGAATACTCTGCTCCTAATACAATGGGCAGCTTCGTTTTTAACTGGTAATCGTAGGCCACGCCAAAGGTAATGCCATAATCTAAACCAATACTAATATTAGCAATATGGCGTTGGTCTTTTTTTAAACTTTCCCAGTTAAGCGTCTGGGCATGGCTGAAACTTATATTGATAAGGGAAAAAATAGTGGTTAATTTGATGATATTCATATTAAAGCGTGTTTAGATAATTTAATGCAATAGGATAAAAATTACTCCAGCCTGTCGGGAAGCTCAACATATCGTGCCCGGCACCATTTATTTTTCCTAATTGTACATTCGGGTAAACTGACGATACTTTTTGGGCATGAACCAAGCCATAGGATTTATTTCGCTCGCTGTAAATGAAGAGAACTTTAGTTGTGTAAGATTTGAGATTAGTAGTCCAGTCTGGTTTTTCTTTGTCTCCCACCTCAAATAAAGCTTCCTGGATGACTGCTCCGCTTCGCCAGAATGGCAATGGGCCATCATTACCCAAAGAGCTTTCTGCCGATTCATCTGCTGATGCCATCAGGGTAAATTTATAATCCAGGATGGCTTGTTCATCCTGCTTACCTGTTATGAACTGATCTAAATAAGTAGCATCGTTGAGGGTTTCAGAAGTAAATCTGAAACTACGCGAGCGACCCACATAATCAAGCACATCCTGCCAAATAAAACCACCAGGCTCGGCGAGAATGGCGCCACTAATGCTTTTTGGATAAGCATTGATATAAGCAGTTGCCAGCATCGCTCCCCAGGAATGTCCTAATAGAAATACTTTTTGAGTCGCCGCGGTCTTGTAATGGCCAATCACGGCGCTCAAATCATCTATCATGATTCGGATAGAATAAATACTTTTAGGATGTCTTTTTGATAAACCCGAACCCCTCTGGTCATAGAAGACAACATAATAACCTTGATTGGCAAATGCTTTGCAATTCAATAAATAACGATAATCGCTACCGGGGCCACCATGCAAAATGACAAGCATAGGGTTTGATGGATTGCCAAAAGTTTCTGCATGTAGTTGAGTGCCATTCACAACGATGGAAGGAAGAGAAGCGTCTTGCTCCACCGTTTTAGGTACTAAGTTGCCATCATCATTGATTGAAAGCTCTTTTTCGCAACTGAGAATGAAAAATGTGAGGAGTGTTACTGAGATAATACTGAGTGTTCGATTCATAATTTTTGCTTTAAATTTTCAGCAAAATTGAATCTTTTAAAAGGGTCAGTCGCCCCAATATGTAGGGTGGTACCTTATTTTTGAGTATTAGAATGGCTGATTTTCTGAGTGCATAAGAGTGCCAGGTATTCTTTCGGAGAAATACCTGTAGATTTCTTGAAAGTCCGGTTGAAAGTAGTTTTTGAATTGAAGCCACAATCAAAAGCTAAAGAGAGTAATGTATATTTCTGGCTATCGGGTGTTAGTGCGATTTCTTTAAATTTCTCAATACGTAGTTCATTGATATAGTCGTAGAAATGCTTTTGCTCGAATGAATTAATTACCTGTGATAAAGTATTCTGATGAATGCCAAGTCTTTCAGCCAAATCACCTAAAGTCAATTCAGGATTTTTAAAGAGCTTTTCTGTTCTCATTATGTTCTTTAATTGTGCATGAATCTTTGTTGCATCTTCTTCTTTTAAAGTAGATTTCAGATATTTTACTTTATCCTGAACTTCAATTATAACCGGGGCAGTATCAAAATGAGTTGATATATAGGTCAGACTGTAATTGCTGAATACATTTCCCTGCTTAATACCAAAGTATCCTAATAGAATTACATAAACTGTTACCGAGGCAAAAGTGAGTGAATCATTACCCAAAATAACTACTGCCCAAATAGCGTCTATACCATAGATTAAATACAATATCCATCTTACGTTCATTTTTTCAGTTAATGAAATATTGGGTTTGTTGCTTTTCCTGTGCTGATTAAGTTGACGCCAACTTAGGAACAGGTAGATAATTCCTGATAAAACAATGGAGATGAAAATTGTTGTAGTCTGTACCTCAAAACCTAAGCCATTTTGTTGATAAACTACTATTTTTTGTTCAGAGGAAAGGGATAGAAAGGGTATTAAGGTCGTATAAGCGAAAAGAGCCGGGAGAAAATGGAGTAGTGATTGAGAAGATCGCTGTGTCGGATAAGTCAGCGAACTTATATACAAATATAAAAACGGGCCATGTAATAATGGCATCGGTATTTCAAGGCCTAATAAATAAGAATAATGGATATATTGGCCGCTAAAGTGTAGATAGAATAATTGCAGATGTACACCAATTAGGCATAACCATACTGCCAGAATTGTATCCGCCTTTGATTTATCCTTTTTGCTTATCAGCAAAATTGCCAAAAAGAATGTAATGATGATTCCAATAAGATAGAGCATATATTGTATTGTTTCTTAGAAGACAACACAACTGGGCTACCCCCCTATCAGCTTTCTCATCTTTTGTCAATAGCCTATAAAAACAAAAAGCACTTCCTTGCGGAAGTGCTTTTCTATATGCTGCCTTAATTAAAATTAAGCAAGGATTTCAGTTACCTGACCAGCACCTACGGTACGTCCACCTTCACGAATCGCGAAACGAAGACCTTTGTCCATAGCGATGGCGTTGATTAATTTCACTTCGATAGTGATGTTATCACCAGGCATAACCATTTCCACACCTGCTGGAAGAGTGATCTCACCAGTTACGTCAGTTGTACGGAAATAGAATTGAGGACGGTATTTGTTAAAGAATGGAGTGTGACGACCACCTTCTTCTTTGCTCAATACGTAAACCTCTGCTTTGAAGTGAGCATGTGGTTTAACTGAACCTGGTTTACAGATAACCATACCACGTTTGATATCAGTTTTTTCAATACCACGTAACAATAAACCTACGTTATCACCAGCTTCACCACGGTCAAGGATTTTGCGGAACATTTCAACACCAGTTACAACTGATTTCAAACCTTCAGCACCCATACCTAAGATTTCAACTGGCTCACCTGAGTTGATGATACCTGTTTCGATACGACCTGTTGCAACAGTACCACGACCTGTGATAGAGAACACGTCCTCAACTGGCATCAAGAATGGTTTGTCAGTTGCACGAGCTGGAAGTGGGATAAATGTATCAACTGCATCCATCAATTGTTCGATAGTTGCAACCCATTTCGCTTCTCCGTTCAATCCACCAAGAGCTGAACCTTGAATTACTGGAATGTTATCGCCATCATATTTGTAGAATGATAACAAGTCACGGATTTCCATTTCAACAAGTTCTAATAACTCTGGGTCATCAACCATATCCACTTTATTCATGAATACAACTAATTGAGGTACACCTACCTGACGAGCCAAAAGAATGTGCTCGCGAGTTTGTGGCATAGGACCATCAGTTGCAGCTACCACAAGGATAGCACCATCCATCTGAGCAGCACCAGTTACCATGTTCTTCACGTAGTCAGCGTGACCAGGACAGTCAACGTGAGCATAGTGACGATTTACTGTTTGGTATTCTACGTGCGCAGTATTGATAGTGATACCACGTTCTTTTTCTTCTGGAGCGTTATCGATTGATGAGAAATCTCTTTTATCTGCTAATCCTTTCTCTGAAAGTACTTTAGTGATAGCAGCTGTCAAAGTTGTCTTACCGTGGTCAACGTGACCAATAGTACCAATGTTTACGTGAGGTTTACTACGGTCAAAATTCTCTTTTGCCATGATTATTGAAGTCTAAATATTAGATTTATTACAAAATTATTAATTATTCACTTTGATGAGCCTTCCTGCAGAACTGTTGATTGAACTTGTCAAGTTTCCTGGTTACGAAAGAAAACTCCTAAATTTAATTTACTAGTCAGAATCAGATAATTACAAGCAACCCTTTACAACCTATCTTAATTCTGATTCTACTAAACTAAGAAAACAATTCATCTCTGATTGCTTTCTTAATAAATGCTCGATACAAAGCTAGAGCCTTCAAGCAGGATTGAACTGCCGACCTCTTCCTTACCAAGGAAGTGCTCTACCACTGAGCTACGAAGGCATTTTTCTGAGCGGGAGACGGGTCTCGAACCCGCCACCTATAGCTTGGAAGGCTATCGCTCTACCAAATGAGCTACTCCCGCTAATTGTTCTATTAAACTAGTAATTTAGGATAGTGAAGTTAATCACCGCAGCGGCGGCCGCTCATTCACTAAATCACTCAATTTAATTGTGGGGGCGGATGGATTCGAACCACCGTAAGCGTAAGCTAGCAGATTTACAGTCTGCCCCATTTGGCCACTCTGGTACACCCCCAATTATTTCCCTGTCTCATTCAGAACTCTTATCAAAGAACGTTACGTTCCGAATGGGAGTGCAAAATTAAGTTCTTTTTTTTAATTGTCAAATATTCACTCACAAAAAAAATAATTTCTTTTTGATTTTTTTTCAGCCCTCTCATTTTACATGCAAAAAAGTGGCAAAAACCTCAGTTTTTACCACTTTTTATGATATTATTTTTTTTACAATCTTATCCCGATAGTCCAGGCTTGCAAGCCCGCCACATTCTTCTGACCTGATTTAAATAAATCTCCCATATCGTATCGACCGAAAAATGTAATCCCCCTTCTCTTGCCTATTTCAGCAGTCAGACCATAACGGAAATCATTCAGTCCATAATTATCCCGGTCAATTTCTTTTTTACTACTATCGCTATATTTCAGTTTGCGATAAGTTCCTATTCTGTATCCCACGTATCCACCCAAGCCTATTTTCAATTTGGCCTCTTCAAAGCCGAAGTTCAGCATAACCGGTAAGTTCAGACTCGTTTCTACTAATTTGGTTTTACTTAAATCTTTATTGGCTACCAGAAACTCAACCTGCTCATTGGTATGGTCTATATAGTTATTATCTTCAAACATAAAGTTGTTCCACGATATCTCCGGTCCATAGGTCAAGGCTAAGTCCATTTGTTTACCATTTACAAGAGTAGCATTTCTTTGGAAAGACAGAGCAATAAAACGAGAACCCCAGGTTTGTAAAGATGGCACGGTAGATGGCCCATTAGTCCAGTTATTAAGACCCAGATAGAATCCAAAGTCGGTACGGGAGAAGAATCGGCTATTACCGCTCTTTTTCTTAGGTTTTACATATTCCGTATTATTATCATCATCGTCGTCATCATTTCTATCCGAACGACTCCAATGGTCATTGTTTCCATTACGAAGCGTGTCTCTTCTGCTCATTTGGTCTCTGGCATCTCTTGCTACAATCTTAATATTTCTACCATCACTGGTCACCAGAAAAATTGTATCCTGCTTCGCACCATCCTGCCCTATCAGAACCAACGCTTTCTTCCGTTCTGATGAATCTACGCCCATAGTCTTCAATACGTTCTCCAGATTCAGATTACGCGGTAACTCAAAATCTTTTTTACTCGAGGTATAAACCGTTACACGTTTCTTTACGCCCCTGTCCGTAAACTCTACAATAGTGGTGTCTTGCTTATAAGATGCCTTTACCGAAATTCCTCCCAACAGTAACAAGAGGATAAGTCCTAGTCTTTTCATTATTATTCTCTATTAATTTTTTCTATTTAGTTTCCGCAGAACTACGGATTATATATTGCTATTTTTTACATTCTATCTTATACGGCGAGCTGGAAGCGACCGTCGCTCGGCTCACGCCACAAAAGTATTATTCTCTTTTTTGCATTCTGCCTACTCTGCGTTGCACAAAGTCTCTTACATCCTCACGCTCTTCTTTAAATAAGCCCTCATCAACTTTTGCCATCGCATCTTTCACACCTATTCCTTTTAAATCTACTTTCTCGCCGTATTTAAAGTGTTTATATTCACCATAAAGCTTCGCTAAGAATGACTTTTCTTTTTCAGCTTTTTCTACCATAGTTTCAGTTTCAACCGGGGTTTGAACGGCTGTCTCTTCAATAGGCGTAATTACTACTACAACTGTTTCACCAGGATTATATTTATTAGCGATAGAAGAATTATCATCAACATAAGTAGCTACATCAGTAGTGTTTCTACCTGTTAAAGTTCCTACTTGCAATGGCGTAGATTGAGCTTCCTCAGTCGGATTCAGAGCGATAGCATTGTTAGATTCTTCTTCTATTGGTGATACTATTTCTTTCACTATCGGCGCTTTTGCTGGTGCATTTGTTCTTTTCGCTATAGCTATGTTACTAGCTGGTTTTACTGATAATTCTTGACCAACAGTATCTAATTCTTTTTTATCTCCTATTTTGGTTTGGGCAATTTGACTTGAATTATCCTGAGTGATAGGAGAAGCAGGTTTTTGTACGGGTGCATCCTGTGTAGGTTTCACCTCATTAACTACTACATGCGTATCATCAGCATTGCGTTGTGATAGAATTCCGATTGTTAGGGCAGCTACTACTCCT
>CBIHRH010000100.1:0-10647 GCA_966212365.1 uncultured Emticicia sp.
AGGCTATTCAAACGGGGCAAATATCGCAGGAAGTACTTTAGTTTTGTATCCTGATTTTCTGGCAGGAGCTATTCTTTACAGACCTATGCAGCCATTTAAAAGCATTAGGGAAGATGTTAAAAACACTACTCATACGCCTGTGTTTATGAGTAATGGTGCAATTGACCCAACCGTTAAGCAAGCCGATACGGTAAGATATGTGAATATTTTAAAAGACGCAGGGTTTGATGTAGCTGATTATAATCTGTCAACAGGGCATAATCTTACGAGAGAAGATTTGCAGCTATCGGTAGACTGGTATAAAAAGCATTTTGTTAATAATCGTTAAAAAGCAAAGGGATAATAGCCAGAGTATAGTATAGGGTTGAAATAGTTTCTTTAGATTTGCGGAAAGATTACCTAAATCACTCATGAAGAAACTGTTTGGAGCTTATATTCTAGCTATTATCCTTTTTTCTTGCAACACTACCGAAAAATCAAGCGATACCACCGACAAAACTGCGAGTGTTCCTTCCATTCCTTTTAAACTCGTTAATTCTTTTCCTCACGACACCACTTCCTTTACAGAAGGCTTTTTAGTGCATAACAATCAGGTATTTGAAAGCACCGGCTCGCCTGATGAATTGTCTGAGACCTCCTCTGTCATCGGGATTCTTGACTTAAAGACCGGGAAATTAGATAAAAAAGTAAACCTCGATAAATCAAAATATTTTGGCGAGGGCATTGCCATCCTGAATGATAAAATCTATCAGCTTACCTATCGGACAAAGACTGGTTTCGTCTATGATCTGAAGACTTTCAAAAAGATAAAAGACTTTAGTTTCAGCAATAATGAAGGATGGGGATTAACTACAGATGGCACCTCGTTAATCATGAGTGATGGTACTTATAATCTTACCTATTTAGACCCGAATACGCTATCAGTTATTAAGACACTTCCGGTAAGAGAAAATGGTTATGCCAAAGAGCAGATAAACGAACTGGAATATATCAAAGGCTTTATTTATGCTAATATCTGGCAAACCAACGAAATTATTAAGATTGACCCTGCTACCGGAAATGTGGTAGCAAAAATGGATTTAGGAACAGTAGCAGCAGATGCCCGAACGCAACACGCCAGATCTTTAGAGATGAATGGCATTGCCTTTGACTCTACTACCAATAAAGTTTATGTTACCGGAAAGATGTGGCCCAAAGTTTATGAAATAGACTTTAGTCACTGATGAATTTTAATATGGTTTCGGGGTTTTCTGAATATGCCCAAAACCTGAAGAAAGAGGCCGTTTTTCGTTTACCAATCGGGACCTGAAAGTAATTTAAAAGGGGTAATGATTTGTTTTTGAAAGATTTTATTACAAATTGTTAGTTTTTTTCGTATCTTTGCATAACTTTTTTGGAAGACACTCCCAATAAATTATTTTTATCGATATGCGTAAACTTCGTATTCTGTACGTTGCAAGTGAAATAAATCCCTTCCTTCAAGTTTCAGAAGTAGCAGAATTTCTTCGTAAACTTCCGCAAGCCATGCAAGAAAAAGGCATGGAAATCCGAATCCTGATTCCGCGTTTTGGCTCAATCAATGAGCGTAAAAACCGTCTTCATGAAGTTGTAAGACTATCTGGAATCAATATTTCGGTCGGAGAAGATGAAAAACCTTTGATTATCAAAGTGGCTTCTATCCCGAGTGCAAAATTGCAGGTTTATTTTTTAGACAACGAAGACTATTTCAACCGGAAATACGTTTTCTTAGATAAAGAGGGAAGTTTCTACGATGACAATGATGAAAGAACAATCTTTTTCTGTAAGGGAGTTCTGGAAACTGTGAAGAAACTCGGCTGGGCTCCGGACATCGTACATTGCACTGATTGGATGACGGCTCTGATTCCACTGTATCTTAAAACAACTTATAAAAACGACCCCGTTTTCAAAGATACAAAGTCAGTTTTTACTATTTATAATAACGCTTTTGAGCACAAGTTCGATGAGGATATTCTGGAGAAAGCAAAAGCTATGGACGTTTCAGACGAAGCACTAGCTCATTTGCGTTCGGCAGACTTTGAAGGATTCATCAAAATTGGTTGTCAATATGCCGACTCGGTAGTAAAAGCTAACGAGGATATGAACGAAAAATTAAGTACATTATTGAATGAAATTAAAGCTAACAAAATTGAAGCAGGTATCGAAGACGACGACGTTACAGAAACGTACTTTAATCTTTACACAGAACTCGTTCCTTAAAAATAGCTGGAATTTCACACTTAAGATGCGGAACGTAGCCATTATGCTACTTTCCGCTTTCTTTTTCTCGTGTGAAGACCCTATCAATATTGCTGTTGATACCCCATCTACCGGAGGTCAGTTTTCCACCACTTTTACTGATACACTTACGGTGACCCGGTCGACTGTTATGATTGACTCTATCGTAACTTCTGAACAAACCGGTGCCGTTGTAGGGCATTACAAAGACCCTGTTTTTGGCGATGTATCAGCGACCATATTTACAGAGATTACTTTACCATTCGATGGAACTAATAGTTCATATTATCCATTTGCTATCACTACATCCGATTCATTGACTGCCGTATATGATTCAATCGTGCATAATGGTTTTTCTTATGGAGACTCTACTAAACCCATTACGCTTAATGTCCATCGTTTAACTCAGGATTTTGTTAAGAACAAAAAATATCTGAACGATGAAGCCTTGACTTATAACCCTACTCCGTTGGCAAGCCAGGTGCTTACTTATAAAGATTTTAAGCGTGCTACTGTGAGCACAACTGATAGTTTGATTAAGTTCAAAATGCCGGATGCGCTTGGAAGAGAAATTTTTGCTCTGGCCAATAAAGCAGAAGGACGAGATATTGATAAATTCACTGCAGCTGTAAAAGGACTTGCATTTACTGTCAGTCAAAATGCATCAACGGTTTATGGTCTTTCGCTTACTGCCGGCACCAGCTATCCATTGGTTTATTATCATGCTCCGGGAGATACAGTGGCAAAAGGCCTTTATTTATCATTCCTGGGAGGGCGTTTCAGTAATATTAAAGGCAACAGACAAGGAACTGTGTTACAAGACCTGAAACAGTTTCAGTCAATTCCATCGCAGGCTACCGGAAATAAAACCTATTTTCAGACAGGCGCTGGTATAACTACTAAAATGAGTTTCCCGACACTAGCCAATTTATTAAAGAGCGGAAGTAATAATGTAGCGATTAATAAAGCGGAGTTAATTCTGGAACCAGACTTAGACCAGGTCACGGGCAATTTCTTTCCTCCGATTCAGATTGCTTTAGTTGAAATAGGGAAAGACAACCGTTTGAAGAAAACAAATAATATAGAAGATTTCGTTGCGCTTGATGTGGCCTCGGGTACCCAGTATGTATCTGATTACAGCACCACTAACAATAACTACAAGTTTAACTTTACTTCGTATATTCAGGAATTACTGAACAATCGCAAAACAACTGATGGTATTGCTATTGTACCAAGTATATTGAGTACAAGTTCTACCGGTGCAACTTCTATAGGTCTTTACAATAATAACGTATCCAGAGTGGTTTTCAAAAACATCAAATTGAATGTCTATTACTCAGGTAAAAGATAATATTGTATAGTCGAAAGATAAAATCATATAGTTTTTTTAAGAAAAGAGGAGACCGAAATCTCCTCTTTTTTGTTTGTTTGTTGTATTTTTTTCATAAATTTGAATAATTATGGAGCCAATTATTGGACTTTTTTAATTAAAAACTTCTTTATTCATAGAAAACTAACATTCTACTTAAAACTTTTCAAAAACTATGTGTGGAATCGTCGCTTACGTAGGGCATCGCGAAGCTGCTCCTCTTATTATCAAAGGTCTTAAAAGATTAGAGTATCGCGGTTATGATAGTGCAGGCATAGCCTTACTGAATGGTCATGGACTGAAAGTCTACAAGAAAAAAGGCAAAGTTTCAGATTTAGAAACCGAATTAAAAGACAAAGAGTTATTAGCACGCATTGGTATTGGCCACACACGTTGGGCTACTCATGGCGAACCAAATGATATAAATGCCCATCCGCACTATTCAACTAATAGAAAATTAGCGATTATCCATAATGGAATCATTGAAAACTATGCTTCTATCAAGCAAAGTTTAATTAATAAAGGCTTCACTTTTGAAAGTGCCACTGATACCGAGGTTCTGATCAAATTCATTGAAGATATCCAGACCAATATGTACTGCAATCTGGAAGAAGCCGTGAGAATTGCACTTCATGAAATCGTAGGGGCTTACGCCATTGTTATTATCGATGAAGAAAATCCTACTCAATTGATAGCTGCCCGTAAAGGCAGTCCTTTAGTAATTGGTGTAGGTGATAATGAGTTCTTCTTTGCTTCTGATGCAACACCGATTATTGAATATACCAAAGAAGTAGTATACCTGGATGATTACGAAATTGCTATCGTAAAAGACAATGAACTGGTAATCAAAAACCTGGCGAATGAGGATATAGCTCCTTATGTAGAAACGGTTGAATTGGAATTAGAAGCCATCGAAAAAGGCGGATATGACCATTTCATGTTGAAAGAAATCTTTGAGCAACCCCGCTCAATTGCTGATTCAATGAGAGGTCGTATTAATATAGATAATGCAAGTTTATTACTAGGCGGCCTAAGAGATTATCTGGATAAAATAGCCAAAACTGATAGAATTGTAATAGTAGCCTGCGGAACCTCATGGCATGCAGGATTAGTAGGCGAATACCTTTTCGAAGAATTAGCACGTGTCAATGTAGAAGTTGAATATGCTTCTGAGTTCCGTTACAGAAATCCGATTATTAAAGAGGGTGATATTGTGATAGCTATTTCACAATCAGGTGAAACAGCTGATACAATGGCAGCATTAGAGCTTGCCAAATCAAAAGGTGCCATTATCCTGGGTGTTTGTAATGTAGTAGGTTCTTCTATTGCACGTATCACCCATGCAGGGGTTTATACCCATGCAGGCCCTGAAATCGGGGTGGCAAGTACCAAAGCATTTACTGCTCAGGTAACTGTTCTAAGTCTGATTGCTATTGCAACAGCACATAAAAAAGGCACTATAAGCCAGGACTTATATCGTGAGTTATTATTTGGCTTAGATGCCATTCCTGCCAAAGTAGAAAAGATTCTGAAAAGCGCCGAGAAAATCAAAGACATTTCGAAGCTTTTCACTTTTGCCTCTAACTTCATTTTCTTAGGTCGTGGTTTGAACTTCCCCGTGGCTTTGGAAGGTGCATTGAAACTGAAAGAGATTTCTTATATCCATGCAGAGGGCTACCCAGCCGCAGAAATGAAACATGGCCCGATTGCCTTGATTGACGAAGATATGCCGGTGG
This sequence comes from uncultured Emticicia sp., assembly GCA_966212365.1. Lineage (GTDB taxonomy): Bacteria > Bacteroidota > Bacteroidia > Cytophagales > Spirosomataceae > Emticicia. The sequence goes on from CBIHRH010000100.1 coordinate 5,362, forward strand.
TATTTATCGCCACAAAGGATGCTTCTTACGAGAAAATCGTCTCGAATATCCAGGAAGTAAAGGCACGTAAAGGTAGGGTAATTGCGATTGTAACAGAAGGCGATACCTTGATTCCTAAAATGGTAGATTTTGTAGTAGAAGTACCAATCACGAACGATTTGTTGCTTCCATTGCTTACTTCTGTTCCATTGCAGTTGATTTCTTATTATATAGCCGTATTGAGAGGTAGAAATGTAGACCAGCCGAGAAATCTGGCTAAATCGGTGACTGTAGAGTAAGATTAGGGTTAAATAAAAAGCAGTAATCGTCTATCTATGAGATGATTACTGCTTACATCAAAAACTCCAAAAAAACATGGCTCCGAAGAGCGGTAAAATTATCTGTTAAAAACCTTGACAAAACTGCTTATCAGCCAGTTTTCATCGGCTTTCAATAAGGAAGTAAGTGTATTATCAGCGAATACTGATACTGTACTGATATCATTCACGATTTTCAAGAATTCTTCTTTTTCAGCAGTATCAGGTTTTAAACCTTCTTTCAAATCTTGCATAGCGTCAATGAGTGGTCCGATTTCCCGGCGGCGTCGCTCTTTAGCAATCTGCTTGGCGACTTTCCAGACATCCTTTTCAGCTATGAAATACTCTTTCCGTTCACCCGGAAGAAGTTGCTTGTAAATTAGCCCCCAATCCATCAGATCCCTCAGGTTCATATTTACGTTCCCTCGTGAAATCTGTAATTCTGACATAATTTCATCGGCATTCATAGATTTAGGTGCAAGCAAGAGCAGTGAGTGTATCTGTGCCATCGTGCGGTTAATACCCCACTGAGTGGCAAGCGTACCCCACGTATGGATAAACTTGTCCTTTGCCTCTTTTAACTCCATAAGACATTCTTTTTTATAATTTTATATTTGCACGTAAGCGTTATTGGTTCAAAGTAAAATAAGAATTTTGAATTTTCAAAATATTTTGAAAAAAATAACACAAAAACTAAGCCAGCCCGCTATTTCCTGTAACTAATTGACTAGCAATCGTTTACAATATTAAACAATGCCAAATATCGGGTAAAAATTTACCCGATATTTGGCATTCGGGAGAAAATAAGACCGATAGTGCAAAAACAACAACAGGAGAATCGTAAATTATTGATACTAAATCTTATTACTTTCGGAGTAATTTCACTTATTTCGTGATTCAAAAAAATCAGCAAACAATGTTCTCTACCCAGACCTATATCGAAAGACGTAATGCCCTGAAACGCACTGTCGGAAGTGGATTAATTTTAATTATGGGCAATGAAGAAGCCCCCATGAATTATCATGATAATACCTATCGCTACCGTCAGGATAGTAGCTTTTTATACTACTTTGGTATCAGTCTTGCCAATCTGGCAGCCGTGATAGATGTAGATTCGGGTGAGGAGATTATATTCGGAGATGAATTCTCGATGGACGATATTATCTGGGTTGGGCCACAACCCACTCTGGCCGACCAGGCTCGTAAAGTGGGTGTTTATCGTACCGGGGCTTATTCAAAATTAGCTGATAAATTAGCTAAAGCGAAGAAAGTACATTTTACACCTCCTTACCGTTACGAAAACAAGTTTAAGTTAAGCGAATGGTTGAGCATACCAGTAAACCAGTTAAAAGAAAAGGCATCTGTAGACCTTATTAAAGCTATTATTGCACAACGTGCCTATAAATCGGCAGAGGAAATTGTGCAGATGGAAGAGGCTGTCAATATCTGCCGTGAAATGCATATAGCCGCCATGAAAGAAACTAGAGCGGGCAGAAAAGAGTATGAAATTGCTGCCGTTATTCATGGGAAAGCACTTGAGTTTGGTGGAGATCTGGCCTACCCTATTATATTCAGTGTAAACGGTCAAACTTTACATAACCATTATCATGGCAATACCATGACTGAGGGAAGATTGGCGCTGAATGATTCGGGTGCAGAGAATGGTATGTTCTATGCAGGTGATATTACACGTACAATACCCGTTAGCAGTAAGTTTACAGAAAAGCAAAAGGAAATTTACAATACAGTATTGAAAATGGAATTAAGTGCTATAACTGCACTTAAGCCGGGCATTCAATACAAGGAGGTACATCTTTTAGCTAATCGGATATTACTGGAAGGTTTAAGTGATTTAGGCTTTATAAAAGGCAATATTGATGAAATGCTTGCCGAAGGTGTACAAGGTTTATTTATGCCGCATGGTTTAGGGCATGCTATTGGTTTAGATGTGCACGATATGGAAGATTTGGGAGAAAACTATGTAGGCTATCGGGATGGATTGGAAAGAAGTACACAATTAGGATTAAAATCGCTCAGAATGGCCAAAGAATTGGAGGAAGGGTACGTAATTACGGTAGAACCAGGACTCTATTTTATTCCTGAATTGATTGATAAATGGAAATCTGAGAAGAAATTCACTCATTTCATCAATTATGACAAACTAGAGCAGTATAAAGACTTTGGCGGAGTGCGTATTGAAGATAATTGTCTGATAACTGCCGATGGACAAAAGACTTTAGGGAAACCTATTCCTAAAACTATTGAAGAAGTGGAAGATTTGAAAAACTAATATTTATTAAGGCGCATTTATAACAGGAATGTGCCTTATTTTTTACCCCTATGAAAAAACTCATCTTTATTCTATCCCTAATCTCACAAAGCATGCTTGCTCAAAATGTTAACTATGATGAGGCTAAAATACCGCCTTACACCTTGCCAGATATTCTGACAGGAGTAAATGGTAAAAAAATTACCACTACCAAACAATGGGAAGCCAACCGCCCTGCCTTGCTTCAGCTTTTTGCTGAAAATGTATATGGCCTCACACCTGCTATTTCAACAAAACTCCATGCTAAAATACTAGAAACAAATAGTAATGCTTTAGGGGGAAAAGCCATACGCAAACAGGTATTGATTACTTTTGATGATTATCCGCAATTAGGCGGCATTAATATTCTGCTCTATATCCCAAAAAATGTAGTCAAACCTCCGGTATTTGTCGGATTAAATTTTGAGGGGAACCATTCAATCGGAAGTGACCCTGCTGTTTTTATTACTCAAAACTGGATGATTGATTTTCAGAAAAGCCCCGAAAGAGTAAAAGACAACAAAGCTTTAGAAGCATCAAGAGGCAAGGCTGTAGTTGAAAGCTGGCCCGCTGAAATGATAATCGACAAGGGGTTTGCCATGGCTACAGCCTATTATGGTGATATAGAGCCAGACCACGCCAACGGTTGGAAATCTGGTCTGCGAGGTGCAATTGGTATGACTGATGACCAGAAATGGAGCGCCATGGGTGCATGGGCCTGGCAACTAAGCCGAATGTTGGACTATTTAGAAACAGATGCTGACGTAAATAGCAAAAAAGCCATCGTTATTGGTCATTCAAGATTAGGCAAGGCGGCTTTCTGGGCAGCAGCACAAGACCAACGCTTTGCAGCTTTTATCTCTAATGAATCAGGGGAAGGTGGTGCGGCTCTGAAAAGACGTTGGTATGGCGAAACTCACGAAATTATTAATACGAATTTCCCTCATTGGTTCTCTGGTAAATACAAAACTTATAGTGGGAATATCTCATCTCTCCCTTTTGACCAGCACCAGTTATTTGGCCTGATTGCCCCTCGTCCGGTCTATGTAACAAGTGCCGAAGGCGACCAGTGGGCCGACCCAAACGGCCAATTTCTTTCTTTAAAAAATGCCGAGCCTGTTTTTGCCTTGTATGCCAAAAAAGGATTAGGTGCTGATACTCATCCGCCCCTTAATCAGCCTGTCGGCAGCCATATCCGTTATCATTATAGAACAGGTAAGCATGATATGAATACTTATGATTGGGAACAATACCTGAAATTTGCTAAAGAAGTAGTCATCAAGTAAATTCCTATTAGTAAATTGACAAGACATTAATCATTATCCGTTTTTCATAGAGACACTCGCGAACCGAGTGTCTCTACGATTTTCTCAATTCCTCTTCTTCCCGAACAGTTCGATTTTACTCAAAACCTCCTTAAACATTTTGAAAAGACAATCCTAAGTTGGAAATTTAGGGAAAACGCTAGTCTTGCATAACAATACACACAACAGTTAGTGCTATGGAAAATGAGAAAAAGAAAATCAAAATAGGTGGCGAAGACCTTAGAAAAGGTTACCAATATAGAGGGAACCTTTTTGAAAGAAGAGAATTTAAGAGTAGCGACTGCCCAAAAGAGGCCGAAAAAGGTTACCTATATGGTGGGAACCTTTTTGAAAGAAGAGTCTGTAAGAGTAGCGACCGCCCAAAAGAGGCCGAAAAAGGCTACCAATATGGTGGGAACCTTTTTGAAGGAAGAGTCTGTGAAAGCAGCAATCACTCAAATGGAACCGGAAAAGGTTACCAATATAGTGGGAACCTTTTTGAAAGACAGTAGCGAAAGTTTCCAAGCACCAGACACTCAAGTGGAACCAGAAAAGGTAGTCGCTATGGTGAATACCTTTTTGAATGAGAATAGGAATAGTTTCCAGAAAATCAGCGTTCCAACCACCAAAACGAACCCTGAAAAGGTTACCAACACAGTGGGAACCTTTTTGAATGAGAACAGGAATAGTTTCAGAAAATCAGCGTTCCAACCACCAAAACGAACCCTGAAAAGGTTACCAACATTGTGGGAACCTTTTTGAATGAGAATAGCATTATTTAACCTATTTGAGCTACCGGGGGACGCTTAGTCGATGATGACAGAAACAATTGAGATTCCCGGATTACAAGGTATCATTTTATAGTAGTTAAATTTAAAAGGTTAAACAGGTTCGGTTACTAAAAAGAGTAATATTTTTACAATAATAGTAAAAGAAGAACCTACCAAAGCAGGTATTGACCCTATCAATAAACTCATTGACCGACATGCTGAGGATAATACAAAATCCGCTGAGAAAAGTGAGGGTGTTTAGAAAATTAGAGTAGGATATTCAAAAGTTTCATAAAAAAGATGGCTAATTTCGTTAACTCTCTTTCTAATTGATAGAAATACCTAAACTTACTCCCCCGCGCAATTCGAATTTGCCTGCAGCATACATAGGTGTAACATTTGCTCGGAGAAAAATGACTCTTGGATGAGGAGGAATATCAAAAACTACTTGCTGCCTTATTCCCAGAATAAAGTAGCTATAATGCCTGGTTTCTCCGTTGGGGTAAGCACCAAAAGTATAGCCTAGACCTGTTTCACCAAAAAATTCAGAAGCGATTCTTGAGGGTGCCGACTTGCATTTTACATACACTCTATTGAAGACACGTTTA
>CBIHRH010000101.1:0-10623 GCA_966212365.1 uncultured Emticicia sp.
AATCTAAATTGCACGAAAAAGAAGTACTTTTAAAAACTCAGCAAGAAGAAATTAACATTCTGAAAAAACAGATTTTGTAATACCCGATTTTCAGTAGTTCTGTTTACACCCCGATAAATATCGCTTTATTGACAGAAACCATTTATTCAGGTAAGCCCATATCAATAGCCGGTTTCTTTAGTTTTAAAGACATTTATCATCATTTCGCCAAACCCTTTAACATTTTCTTAAATACCTTTTCAAAATTTTGAATAAGGGTAGTTTCTTATTTACCATAATCTAGTAAGACTTTCTTTACTCTTTTAAAATAAACACCCCAGATTATATTGATATGGTAATCATCAAAATAGAAGTTAGAAGTTTGAATAATGATGATTGGACGAGGTGACTATTTTAGATTAAAGAGGCCGTCTCAAAAATAGGTTGAGGCGGTTTCTTTTGTTTATAAGAGACTGATAAAGGGATTATGTTTTTTAGTAGATTGATTAAAATGTCAGGGGCTTAATTTGGAGGATTTTAAAGAAGATACTCTCTTTTATGCTGCTTTCTTTCTTATATTTTGAGCAATAGCCAATAAACCACACTCTATAGCCACTTTTTCTTTACCACGAAGCATAAAACGTCGGAATCCATGATTTTGTTTGATATTTACAAAGACGGGGTCTACGTCACAACATCGCTGCCTTCGTTTTTTAATACCCTGCTCTGAATTAAGTAATACTGCTGAAGTCTGTTTATGTGCTTGCAAGTTGAGATTGATGTCGATGATTCTGTTCTTGCCGGATTTATGACAGGCGCCATTAAGTGGACAATCTACACAGTTAATAGCCTGATATCTTCTGTAAGTCTGAATAAAGCCTGTTGAAGTTTTCCTGGTTATCTGTCCGATTTATGGCATAGGCTGTCCCATGGGACAGGTATAACAGTCTTTTTGGTGGTTATAAAACAACTTATCCGGACTAAAGGGGTGCTTGTTTTTGTAGTTGACATTCTGCTCCTGATCGAACATCCCATACTTGACGTAATCAGTGATACCTGTGCTTTGTAGTAATTCGTAGTTTTCTTCACACTGTAATGAACAATGTATTGATTAGAAGTAGATATCTGAAGATTATAGCCTGCCTTGAGCTGACCGTTAAGCATGTGGTCTTCCTTCATCCGCATAAAAGTGGCATCGGGGTCTGTTTTACTGTAACTGTTTCTTTCTCCCAGTAGCTGCTCCTGCAATTCGTATTTATCCAGTCTCTGTTCATAGTTCTGAGTCATATACCGCAGTTTTTACTTGACTTTCGGTTCTGTTTCTTTTTTATCTGCCAGCACTTCGTTCAACTTATCTATGGTTTGTTTGACCTGCTCTTTGTTGATAGTCCTAAAATCAGGCGGTGATGGCATATCTTCTTCCTGGGTGGCTATCTGCTGGGTATATTGCCAGATTTCACTCAGCTGTTTTTTCATCTTCTCTTTGTTGGAGAGAATGCTCTTCTTCCATACAAAACTGTATTTATTGGCGTTGGCCTCTATCTTTGTACCATCGGTATACACTTCTTCTATGCTCAACAACCCTTCTGTGGCAATAACAGCACCACTTCTTCGAATACTTTCCTGAGGGCCTCTTTTAATCGCACCCCTCTGAAGCGATTAATCGTGTTATAGTCCGGATTATTCATCCCGCTTAGCCACTTGAAGTTAATGTTTTCCCGACACGCTGTCTCCAGTTTCCGGCTGCTGTATACATTGCTTACATACCCATAAACTACTACTTTCAATAGCATCTGTGGATGATAGCTGGAAGTTCCCCGATTTTGATAGGCATTCACCAAAGGTGCAAGGTTGACACGATCAATCACTTCATCACCACTCTGGCAGGATGGTTTTGGGGTATTAACTCCTCCAGGCTTGGTGGAAGCATGTGTAGCTGTGACTGAATATAAGGCTTAAATACCGGTTTTTGGCTGGCCATATATCTTTGTTTTACTAACATAAATATATCAAAATTACACCATTTTCCCAATAGTTAATAGCACTCTCTTCTCAGGACATGAAAACTTCGGTATCATTCCTTTAAAAGCAAAAAAGCTTCCTTTTGAGACAGCTTCTTAATTGGTATACTGATTGTTGAGTTAGTCCAACTTAATTTCACTAATTAACAATGAGTTTATCCATCATTTTCTTTAAACAAAACTTGTAGAATCTGCATAATATATACTGGAGGAATATATTTATTGTCCTCCCAATTCTTAAGTGTCGATTCATCAACCCCAAGCAAATTACTAAATTTCTTTCTACTCAATCCTTTAGAATACCGATAGGCTATAATCTTTCCACCTAGTGTGCTTGTGTCAACGTCAAAAGGGGAAATGCCTAATACCTCAATAAGTTTTGGATAATTATGCACTTTTGGTTTTCCTCGGTTATATTCCCAATATACAACAGCTTCTTTGGTTACATTTAGTAATGTTGCTAGCTGGTCTAAAGTCAATTGGTGTTCAATTATTCTGTTTCTGATTTTATCACCAAGTGTTATTGGAGCGTTCTTATAGCGTTTAATTGGCTTTCTAAGCGTATTTCGCAAATCGTTAAAAGGCAACGCACCCCTCCCGAGACACAATATCCTACAAGCCAAAAATGAATGGTTTGGCAGAGAGGTGCTACCGGAGTTGAAAGGAGTAGTGCAGGAGATATTAAATAAATAGGTACATTTGAAAAATCATAAAGACCTTACGGCATTAATTATGGAAACCCGCTCAAAACGATTCATTGTAAGAATACTTTCGATTTCCGGGCTCTTATTTATGAGCTGGGTGTTATGGGTTATTTATAAATTAGTATTACCGATAACATTTCTGGACAGGCCGTATTTCCTGAGCGATAAAAGAGAAACGATTGAGGTAAGCTATATTATGTGGAGCTGTGATTGTGCTGATTTTATTGAAACCAAGTATTATCATGGTGACATACGGGAGGCAAGGGAGGGTGACTATATATTCATAGAAGCAGCAGATTCAAGTTTGATTGTGCCAGGAGATTTTTATGTCAATGGGCGTTTTACAAAAACGCTAAGGCTTACTGGTGAGTTTTATAGAAAGAAAGGAATTTCAAGAACCTATGAACTGAAAACAGAAGAAAAACCTGAATGGGCAAGGGTATTCAGGTATGACAAGATGGAAATAGTAGGTGGGAAATCTGCAATTAAAAATTATAATCCAAAGTATAATAAGTAGCACCTAAAAACGCTTTATAGATATACAACCAACCTTGCTGCCGACTATATGAAAAAAATCTACCTGCTACTCGCTATGGTGCTCTGTTCTGCTTTGTATGCTTCTGCTAAAGAAGATAGTCTCAGGTTTCAGAAAAATGCCATAACATTGAATGTCCTATCTTTTACCCGATTATATAGCCTGAATTATGAAAGAGTATTAAGCCAGAAAAGGCTGGTAACTATTGCACATATAGGGTTCTATCACTTGCCCGTCAACGAAGGTACTAAAAGCCTGACTGCCGTTTTTGCAGGTGCAGATTTTCTGATAGGAAAGAAAAAACATTATCTGGATTTAGGCGTAGGGCTTATGTTTGATAAGACGCTCAATTTTGAAAGTCAGTCTGGATTACAGTATATACTGGGTGCTACGCTTATCCCCAGGGGCGGCTATCGTTATCAGAGAAAAGCAAAAGGCTTCTTTTTCAGAGGTTTGTTTTCCCCTGTTTTAATTGATATTACACCCAGAGACCCCGATGACCAGTATGAAAACAGGTATTTTACTTTTGAAACAGCAGATCAATTCTGGCATAGATTGGTGCCTTCACTGGGGTTGGGGTATTCGTTTTAGCTTACAAACACTTTCCGTAATTAAAGATATTCTTACGCCATAATGCCATAAATAAGAAGGGGATTGGAGTCAAATACTCCAATCCCCTCCACTCATTTCAACCGATACTTCGTCCCCTCATCAGCTTTTATCATCCTTTCGTATGGGTCTAAAACCAATTCTACAGGCTTTTCATCAAACCTGGCGCTGATATTAGCTTTGTTATGCTTAACAGCAAAACGCATCACCTGTTGCTTCCCGTTTTTAAACAAAAAGCCTATTTCAACAATATCACTAAAATCCACAGGCGTCTGTTTGCCCTTGCCGTCTTCCTGATATTTATTCACAACCACGGCAAAACTTGTTTCGTATTGATTCCCTACCCGTCTGGTCTGAATAGATTGAGCCACAGGCTGATAAATAACAATCTTCTTAAACAAATCGTCAATAGCAGAATGCAAAGAGGCATTCGTAAGAACATAAACCTCATTCAGAAAATCAGTAGTAATAGGTAAGACATTGCTACCGGCATATTTCTGATAGATATTCCGCAAGGCAATGTTTACCTTGTCTTCACCAATCAACTCAGATAGCTGATACATAGCTACCATGCCTTTTGAATAAAGCAGATGCAGATTGCTGTAATTGGTTTTATAGAGCGGCTGTTCATCGCTGAAACCTCTGTCGCTCAGGTAAATGTTTTTGTGCATGCGCACGTTTTCCAATACCCGCTTTTGCCCATACATCCGTTTGACAAGAATCAGTTCGGTATACATGGCAAAGGTTTCGCTCAGAAATCTTCCTCCCTCTCTTTCATCGGGTACAAATAGGGTAGACCCCCACCAGATATGCGAGAGCTCGTGTCCGGCAAGTTCATTAATCACATCCTGTTGGTTATCTCCCTTGATATTGGCATGAAAAACCATATTTTCAGTCATGAATATAGTAGCCGGATAAGCCGTGGCGGCAAAGCCTTTGCTAAACGCCGAAATCTCGGCAAAACGAATGGTTTTGAAAGGATATTTGCCAAAATTGGTTTCGCAATAATCAAGAGTATTTCTGGCATTGGCTATCAATCCTTCTACGTTTTCAGGGTGAGCAGGGTCGTAGTATACCTCAATCCCGATACCTCTATGCAGTACTTTTCTGCTCATATAATTAGCTGAAGAGACCCCAAATCTGAACCTAACGGGTACATCAGTTTTATAATGAAAATAATTGCGATTATTTGCTGTCCATTGTTTCACCAATTCGCCTACGCCAATAGCAGTCTGATTGGCAGAGGTTGATAATTGCATATCTATATTAAGCCATTCTGCTTCGGGTTCTCTTGGCGCTTCGAGACTTTTGCGTGGGGTAGCCTTGCCTAAATTACGTGTTTTTCGCTCAACCTCATTATCAATTTCATTGCCTGTCTGATAACCCAATTGCGGAAAATAATTGCTGATACGCATAAATGCTCCATTTTCTACAATGGCATTAAAAGAATTGATACGACTAAAGGCATTCCAGGCGTAACTAAATTCAAAGTTTGCTTTGATACTATCCTGTGGTTGCAGAGGTTTGTCTAAATTAACCCAATAATGCCCGTATACCGAATCAGCCGCACTTACTTTCCTATCAGCCACTGTCAGACTTTTCAACTGCATCTCAGTATCAAGATAAAACAAAAGCTTATCAATGGGTTGATTGGTATTGTTTTGTAGGGTATAGATAGCCGAAACCTCATACGCATTTTTTTCAGGGAATAAATCGATATTAGTTTTTACTGCCTTGATATCAGGTTTTGGCAGATCTTGAAAAGTACGGTATTTTTTCTCATAATCAGCCTGCCATTGAAGGGTACTTTCTTCGTCTGTCATTTGTAATCGGCTGTCAATATAAAAGCCTGAGCTGATGGCGATAGCTAATAGTACTACAAGACCAAGTTTAGCACTTAGCTTCCACGGTTTTTTGCTTCTTTGCTGCCATTGTATGGTTAAGAGTACGATGATGAGTGTAGCGCAAATGCCAAATAACATTTTCCAGCTGAAAGGTACAATATAAGCCCCAAAACCATTCATAGTACTGTATTCTCCACCAAAAGCACTGCCTATCCGAAACAAGGGGTGTCTGATATGTATAGCAGTACCAATGCTCGTAGTAGTAAGCAATATAAAAATAGTAGCGAGTACCAGACCTGCGTATCTGTTTTTAGTGGTAAGCTGAATAGCTATGATGATACCCGAACTGAGTATTAAGGGTAATCCAACCAAATAACTCATACTTATATACGTATTCCATTCGATGTGTGGATACTGATAGACTATCTGGAAAACCACGCCCGTCAGCACAATGCCTGTAATCAACAAAAGAATGATGCAGGCCATTGAAACCCACTTGGCAAAAAAACGTATATCCATCACCGTAGGAGTAGTATCCTCTATCAGATGGAAATTTGAAGAACGGCTACGCCAGAGTAGCTCATTGCTGTAAAATAGGATAACCAGGCTGCAAAAGATAGGGAAGGTTTCTAAGATAGTATTAACTATGAGTCCGGTGCTGACGTAGTTTTCAGGTATCCTGATTCCCTGTTCAATCTCACCATACATTTCCATTGATACAAGGAAAATAATGCCTATCAGAATCAGTACAAAAGGGATACTTTTCAGTACAAAAGTCAGGTCAATTTTTATCAGACTAATCAGTGATTTGAATTGGTGGCTAAAGCTGAATACCTGTGGTAAGACAGCGCGATAGGGTGCAATTGAAACTTTTAACTGCCGTTTTTCTTTCACTTTCTTACTTTTTCCATCTACCGAAAACCTGAACAGACGATGGGCTGTTATGAGTAGTAACAATGAAAGCCCTACATAAAATACTCTGTTAAATAGCATCGTGCCTGTCAGGGCAACCACTGTGGTATTGCGTTGAATGGCAGACCATAGCAATGTCTGATGCAAAAAAGCTGATAAACCAAAGGGGTCAAACCGGGCGGCCATTTGCATTGATTCTTCGGTAGGCGGCATGGCTCCGGCAATGAGCGGAGAACCCGAAAAAATGAGTGTTACCTGATAGGCAATGAAAATAAATAAGCCCGAAATATATACCAGTAATTTGTTTTTAGTCAAAAGGCCAATGCTTGAAACCGCTGCAGCACAGAAAAAAGCGTTGGGAACAATAATCAGAAGGAAAGGCTGAAAATAGTACCATAAATGAAAAGGCCCGAACTCCGCTGCATCAAAACGAGACGACTGTTGCCCAACGGCAAAACCACCTACCAGAAGAAACATACTGAAAGCAGTAATACCGAAAACGATTAAAAATCTGCTCAGAAAGAAATTGATTTTCTTCAACGGGGTAGCATACAAGACCATCGCGAAATGATGCTCCTGCTCGCGGAACAATACCTGCGCGGCTAAAATACTTGAGGTAAAAATGCAGAAAATTGATAAATATCCTAAGATATAAGTAATGGCAAAGGGTGAGTTTCTAAAGGTATTTTCGGTAGTGAATGCAGAAAAGGATGAGCCACCTACATACCCGAGACCTAAGAAAGCCAACAAAACGATGTATATCCAGGCTCTTTTGAAGAAGAGACTCAGCTCGAATGTCAGAAGATATTTAAATTGTGTTGTGGTTCTCATGCGGCCTGTTTTTGCTGGTTCATAATAAAGAAATAGTAATCTTCCAGCGAAGGCGAGAGTACTTCAAAATGGCTGTCAGGTTGAGTTTCTGCATAGACATGAATACTCAGTTTACCCTCGGTCAATTGAGTTGAAATGATGCTGAAATTCTGCTCATATTCGGCTCGTTCTTTTTTGTCGATGGTCTTTTTCCAGATTGCCCCTGTGAGAGAATTAACAAAATGAGAGGGTTTGCCCCGGGCAATAACTTTCCCCTGATGCATTACAGCCATATTGGGGCAGAGATTTTTGACATCTTCTACCAGATGTGTTGAAAGGATAATGATAATATCCTCACCGATTTCGCTCAATAAATTATTGAAACGGTTACGTTCTTCGGGGTCAAGCCCGGCAGTAGGTTCATCGACAATAATCAGTTGCGGATTACCCAGAAGCGCCTGTGCGATACCAAACCGCTGGCGCATACCACCGGAAAAAGTATAGACTTCTTTATTTCGGTGTTGATAGAGATTGACCTTGTCTAACAGTGCTAGTATCTGCTCTTTACGGGCGGCTTTGTTAACAACTCCTTTGAGAGTAGCCAGATGATTGAGTAAATTGTAAGCTGATATTTTAGGATACACGCCAAAATCCTGTGGTAGGAAGCCCAATTGTTGCTTAATAAAATCGGTGTCGGCTATTATATCTACGCCATTTAATGTAATACTACCGCTGTCTGGACTTTGTAGGCCCGCGATGGTTTTCATTAAAGAAGATTTCCCGGCACCGTTTGGGCCTAATAAGCCAAACATCCCGTTGCTGAGTTCGAGGTTTACTTCTTCAATGGCTTTCACGCCATTGCTATAGGTTTTGTTGATGTTTTTGAGCGATAGCTGATTCATAATTTTATAAATTTAGACAATACAATTTCACGCTCCTTTTTGAGGAGCTTTTTTTATCCGTTCCGTTTTTTAAAAGTCTAGGCTTTTATCTGTTCAAGCACTTTAGCCTAAGCTGAAAAGTAAATTTCTTGATGCAAATATATAATTAATTATTGTAAAACAATAATTAATTAATAAAAAAGTGATACCAGATTTCTCTGATACCACTTTTGGGTCTTACAGTCTGTTTGTTTTAGAAACTGTTTGAGCGAAACAAGTTTAACTCAAACGGTTTCTTAATAGGGACTTCTATTTCTTTTCTTTAAAGCTATCAATGGTAACCTTGATTATCCTGTCGGCCATTTCGGTTATTTCCATCGTGAAAGTTACTTTTCCGTCCTTGCCTTCAAGGGTCATGGTAGCGTGGCGGGTACCACCCGATGGGTCTTCAAACTCGGCCTTAATCACACTTTTTCCTTCTTTATAAGCTGTAGGCCATTCACAGGTGGCCGATGTGATATTGCCTGTCATGATATTGCCATTATTCCCGGGATTAATCAATACCTGTTTTTTAATAATTTCAATGGTACTGGCTTCATCAACTGTGCGTTGTACTGCTCCGGATCCATCAAGGTATTCGGTTTTTGACGAGGTCAAAGCTACATCAACATTACATTGAGCAAAGCCCGAAAAGCCTGAACAAACGAGGGCCATTAAAAGAAGTTTTTTCATAATTTGTCATCGTTTAAAGTGAAAAGATAATCAAAGATAATGGCTACTGTGTAAAAACAGGTAGTTTGTAATGCAAATATGTTAAATGGTTGATTTTTTGGATAAGCGGGAGCTTCGTTTTTTAACACCTCACCTTGAAAATATTAGCTATTACCAGATTAGACAGTTAAATCGGTTTTTTGTTCCAACGATTTCACGGCAAAAAGTATCTTATAAGAAAAAACACACGTATGACTAAGAATACTTTTATTACTATTACACTTGCATTGCTTTTTATAGGCTTGCTATCTGGTTGTAGCGAAAAATATGACCCTCAGAATCCAATCGAAGGAACATGGGTTTTAGATAAGGGCGAGACAATCTCAGATGAGATAATTTTCAGCTTTCATCGGGCAAAGAAATTTGAACAAGACAAACCGGGCTATGCCTTTAAACCAAATGGCTTGCTTATCTCTCGCCAGAATGCCGGCTGGTGCGGTACACCTCCTGTAAGCTATGAAGAATCGCCGGGAGCCTGGAGCCAGGATGGAAACAAGGTTAAGCTGAACGGAAAATTCTGGGGAGGTACAATGGCGACTGAGTTTGAAATCAGTAAGCTTGATGGAAACCAATTAGAGGTAAAACAGGTATCAGTCAAGTATAATTAAACCTGATTGAAGCATGAAAAATGTTGTGTTTCTAATACTACTATTATCGGTATTGGCTTGTAAAAAACCTGCTGAATATGTAGACCCTGATTGGGATAAGCTATTTTTGATTGAAAGCCGGTCATTTTCCTTACGTTTTCCTACCCAGGACTGGAAACTGGTAAACCTGCAGGGAACCGATAGTTATGTGGGCTATTTCGAAAGGGGTGCAGATAAAATCTATTTTGACCACGGGTGGTATAATGGTGATATTAATAAAGACAGTAACCCTAAGCCATTGTATTACGAAGAAACAACCATTGATGGTAATAAAGCAGTAATAGCCAAGCAGCAGGAAGAGAATGGTGTTTTGCTGAGAGCCATTATCTACCATAAAGACAAGATGAATTCAACAGCCTTGTATATAACCAAACCGGGCAACGAACAGGAAATTATCAGAATATTCAAAACGCATCGGTTTAAATAATTGAGTGATTGAGTGATTAAATTTTTTTATTTAATGCCTTACTTAGCCTGAGAATGTATTATTTGGGCTAAGTAAGGCGTTTGCTTTGAAGGATTAATATTTATACAGAGCTAATCTAATACTTACCTCAATCGGAGAATGGACTCTTCCTTCGTCCTCAATCACCAAATGATTTCTGAGTAAAAGAGGTGGTTGCGCCAAAAAACGAGGCTCAGTGCCACGATGTGCTTGTGCTGCATGGGCAATAAAAGGGTGACACAGATAAACCGTTCCGGCTTTTCCCGTAGCCAATACTTCTTCTCTTTCCGGCATTTCTGACAGTTTAGTGGCTAATTCCATGAATGAAAGCCCTCTTTCGCCGAAAGGCGCTAATGCCTTTGCCACATCCAGATGTGAACCCAAACGAATACGGGTAGGGGCATCTTTTTCGCCGACATCAGAGAAAAGGAACAGCATCAGCAATGCTCTGCCTTTTGATTGTAT
>CBIHRH010000102.1:0-10609 GCA_966212365.1 uncultured Emticicia sp.
AATGTTCTTCCATAACGACGGTTTTTTTGTGTATCGTTATTTCAGGACGGGACAATTGGAAGTTTTGAAACCCTTAGCTCTAATTCCCTCGCTCTCAATATGCATTTTTATATAACTTTCTTGAGAATAACTTAGAAGATGGTTGTTGATTAAAATAATTGACCCTATAAAATAATATCTTCACTAAAAAAGCGCCGGATAATAAATTATTGATAGAAGATTTTGACTTTTCAACTTATCTTAATAAACTTAAAATCAAAATGCTGTTTTTATTGATTTATTGTTAAACTAAAAGTTTTAAAGTTATGAATTCAAATATATATCGCAACATGGCTTATATTGATAAAGCTATCAGATTTAATCCTGAAAATGAATCTGACGTTTTATTATTTGAAGAGTTGGCTAAATTATTATATGAAAACAAATGCGAAAATCGATTTGGGATCACTCTTTTGCATTATCATTTCCCTGTAAATGAGGATGAAATTTTACTGGAAAGGTTTGAGAAATCCGAAAATGCTTCTTATAAGTTTGCAATAAACACAAAAGAAATCTCTTCAGATTTTATTAGACCACTCGCATGGAGGTTTATTGATAATGAAATACTTCCTGTAGAATATGTAGATTTAACCTTTACTAACAAGAATTTCAAATATGAATTATTACAAAACGAAAATGAATGCCTAAGTCAAATCGGCCAGTTATTAAAGAAAAAATCATGCGAGAATCGTTTTGGAGTTTGTTTTCTCAATAGTCCTTTTAGAAAGAATAAAAATTATACAATAATGGAAAGCACAGATGAAGAAAGTAGAATTCAAAAATTGTATCCTATCTCTAAAAAAGACACTTCAAATATCAATGCTATCCAAACAGTGTTTAAATTGAATTATAAATTAATATCAGTTTATAGTGGTTGTAAACTAAAATATGAGACTATTCAAGAATGCAAGAGGTGGTGTGAAGAATACCAAAAATGCGGACATGATTCGGATGGCAACGGTGCTGGATGGATGGAACATGTAAAGAAAAGACATACCAGAATAAATCAGAAAAGGTCTGACGGAATTCATTACAACTAATAATAGCATATCCTCAATTTCAAAATTATATCTTTATAATAAACAAAAGAGAAACCTCTTTAATAACGCTGCCCCAGAAAGTTAGACACTAATTGGGGCAGTGTATTCAGAACGATCTCTTTCTTGTTTCGGAAATACTATATAATTACTCCCTCGTAATCTTACTCGCCCCACTGGTATTCGACGAATTCAGGTTTTTCACTCTTCCCAGTTCTACATGGCTCGCGCCGGTTGCTTCGGCTTTTACATCATTAATCTCCATTTTTCTGGCATCAATATGGCAAGCGCCTGTTACATCAATATCCATTCTATCAGCCGAGCCGCGGAAATCAGCGTTGGCAGCTCCGGTAGCGTCTAAATCTACATTACGCGCATCCACATCTATGGCTGCTTTTACCGCACCTGTCAGGTTAATATCAATATCCTGATTTTTATCTTTAAAGCCAATTACTTTCACAGTTGAGGCACCTGATAAATCAAGACCTTCGAGTTTAGGCATAGTAATGATGATTCTGGTTCTTTCATTACGACGGCTGAATGAGAATTTATCTCTGTATTCGATTTCAAGGGTTTCGCCTTTTACGTCTATATCTAAATCATCGATATTATCCTGGCTATCTGAATCAGCTGACACATTGAATGAATCTCCCTGACGAACTGTCACGATAAAGGCGCCACCTACATCTATTTTGCTGAAGTTTCTCTCATCAAATTTTTTCTCAAACTGGCCTTTGCCTTCGAATACTTCCATATCAAATGAGTTGCCGTCTTCGTCGTAATGGTTGTTTCTGTTTCTCAGGGCTTCTCTTTCTTCCTGGCTTAATTTCGGACAATCTCTGCAAGTCATACCCGAATCACGTTTCATTACAAAGGTGTATTTATCAATATCCTCGCCGTTTACATCAAAGTTGGGTTGGTCGTTCCAGCGACCACGATACACATCATAGAAGCTACGGGTAAGTTTAAAAGGCTTATCGAAAGGTATGAAGAGCGTCATATCCAGATCCTGATCACGTAAACGTGCTTTTTCACCAAGAATCAGATGTCTGTCAAAAACCAGTGATGAATCTTTCTGTTTTATGTTATAAATCACATTTTTGGCATTATTTTCTGCATCAGTTCTTGAGCGACCAGCAGCTCTGAATCTTTGTTCCAGTTTTAAATCTGTGCCATCATATCCTTCTAAATCTACATCCACATTGCCTCTGATAAGCATCTCGTCTTCATCTTCATAATTGTTGTTGGCATCCAATACCAGCGTTTGCGCTGGAAGAGCAAAGTTTTTTGTTGCTTCTACTTTACCTCTGTTTTTGAAATTCATCGCATATTTTGTAGCCAGGATACCCGTGCCCATTAAACCTACCAACCATAAACCCAACAAAGAAATCCAGAAATTACGGGTACCTATGCGGCGGTTGGTCATGAATATCAGACCTACAAACAATAGTGCCAAGAAAGGAGTGAAAGCGGCCAGGAAGGCAAAGAAACCTACCATCGGATTAATATCACCGGCAAAGATTCTGAAAGGAGTGTGGTCGAAGAAATCTGTTCCTTCAAAACCCGTTACTACCCCAAAGAATGCTGCAACAGAAGCTACTACTGCCACCAACATGGCCAAGGCAAAAAACATTAATACAATACCTGCCAGAACTCTGGCAACAGGCCCAAGGTTTTTAAGAATTTCGCCGATTCCCTTGATAACGACCGCGATTAAACGGAAGGGGAATAACAAGAATTTGGTTAAAGCATTTTCAGGTGCACTTTTATCTACTTTCAAACCTTCTTTAATATTGGTTTCAATATTTGAGAGCGTTACCGGCTCACCTTTCATTTCCATTTTCTGTGTTAAAGTCTGTGCTTTAGGTGCAACTATCCAGAGAATAATATAGGCTAAAATCCCTGTACCAAAAAGCAATACGCTTAGTACAAATAGTAAACGGATAACGGTAACATCTACCCCAAAATAAGCTGCCAAACCACTGGCAACACCGCCTAAAACCTTATTATCGTTATCGCGGTAAAATTTCTTGATTTTTTCGTCTTCTGTCAGCGTAGTGCTTGGTGGGAATACAATCCAGCAAACAAAGTATCCTAAGAATACAAAGCCAGAGAATGGCGCCAAATCATCAATCAATGGTGGGATACCTAAGAAGATGAACAAGAAGATAATTCTTATCCATACCACATCCATATTGAAATAATGTGCCAGACCTGCTAAAACACCACCCAAAGCCTTGCGTTTTACATCACGATACAGGCGTTTTGGACTTGCCGCGGTAGTTGTTTGTTCGCCACCAAAAGTAGTTTTTTCTTCGGTTGTTGTTCCGGCAAAGCTTGTACTTTCGGCTTTGGTATGTGCATTTGACTTTAAGTCTTCTTCTTCCTGAATCGCTTCAAAATCGGCTACACTACCCATTGATTTTATGAGGTCGTTTACGCCTTCAAGGGTAATTACCTGCGAAGAAATATCTGATTTATCTTTGGTCCAGAATTTCTCCGCAATCCTTGCTTCAATGTCTGAAACAATCTCCTGGCTTCCCTCATACGACGCAAAGTACTGCTGAATCGAGCGCAGATAGTTGCTCAATTTATCGTAGGCATCTTCCTCTATATTGAAAACTACGCCTGCTATATTAATTTGTATTGTCTTTTTCATTGTCTTAAACTGTAAATACCACACGTAATTGCCGTAGTGGCTAAATAAATGAAAGGTAAGTCTTCTGTGTTGGTAGGTTATTTGGTTTTCTTACTGATAATCGTTGTTACCGAATCCGAAAGCTCATTCCATGTACTATTAAGATTATCCAAAAACAATTGTCCTGTGTCGGTTAACACATAGTATTTTCTTGGAGGTCCGGAGGTAGATTCTACCCATTTATAATCTAAAAGACCGGAGTTTTTAAGGCGTGTCAGGAGTGGGTAGAGCGTACCCTCAACTACCATGATTCTGGCATTGATAAGTTCGTCTAGAATTTCGGAGGCATAAATTTCGCCCCTCGAAATTATGTGTAAGATGCAGTACTCCAATATCCCTTTCCGCATCTGCACTTGGGCGTTTTCTAAATCCATGTGATCTATATCGTTTAAAGCATTTCCACTGAAATTAACGATACAAAGTTAATAAAAGGTACTATGCAATGCAAGATACTTGGCAAAAAAAATACTTCATTTGGGACAAACGGTAAAATACCATGAGCAAATCGTCGATTTTAAGGATGAAATTAAGCAAATTTTAACTCTGTGTATAGTTTCTATTTGTACTTTTGACCTAATTAAAGATTCGTTTGTGAAAACGCCTGATTTTGAGGTTTTTATTGGCATCACAAAACTGATGCAGGCATTAGGCTTACCAGACCCGCATTCGCCCGATTTTCAGCTATACCGATTTGAAGAGGCTATGCGGACCAGGCCTGCAATAAGCCCTGTCTATCGGAGTGACTGCTACATTTTTGCCCTGGTTACAAGCGGAAAACTGGCGTTTAAAGTAGGTATTTCTGATTTTATGATGCAGGCAGGCACACTTTATTTTTTGAGTCCCTGGCATTTGCATCAATACCATCGCCTGGAAGACCTGACTGGTTATATCTGTTTCTTTAATGACAATTTCTTTGCCTCAACTCCCGAAGGTCTGCATACGATACGCGAGCTACCCATGTTTCAGCTAGAGGGCAGAGCGGTATTCGATTTATCGGTTGAAGAGCAGCAACCATTCAAAGATTTATTCGAGTTGATGCTCAAAGAGGTAAATAGTTCGTCTGCCTGTCGCTGGGAAATCATGCGTCATTTATTGCATATCTACTTCCTCAAAGCACAGGAGACCTACGAAGCCCATACACACACTACTACCGAACATGCTAAAAATGCACGATTAAGCCGAGCCTTTGAACGCTTGCTGGAAGAGCATTTCTTACTACTCTCAAAGGGAAGAACAGGGAAAGTATTTACGGTAAATGAATTTGCCGAGCAATTGAACGTGCACCCTAATCATCTAAGTAATACCTTAAGAAAAGAGTTAGGAAAATCGGCAAAGCAATTGATTCATGAACGATTGATTTTTGAGGCTAAATCTTTATTGCATACTACAGAGCTTTCGGTGACTGAAATTGCCTATCGCCTACGGTTTGATGAACCGACCAACTTTACAAAATTCTTCAAGAAATCAACAGGAACTCTTCCCAGAGAATATCGCACCCAAACGGTGTAAGGAGGCATTGATTCTTTTCTTTCAGTTTGATTATATTAATACCAGCGCTGATAAAATTGATTTTTAAGGTTTTGCAGGCTTATAAGAGTATTTTGTTGTTTTAAATGTATCTAACGATTTTTCAAATCGTTAAAATTCGGTAGAATTTTATAAGCCTCTATAGTCCGATATGAACATGTATCATACTACTCTATCTTGGAAACTGCGATTTAAAAAATCGCGATACATACCCTTTTTATAAATAATCTTACCATAATCCTATAATTCACCCTATTTCAATCCCTGCATCTTCGATTTTTACCATTCTTCCTGCAAAACTTACCGTGGTTTTATGGCTTGACCAATAGAAATTTGTAGCATATTTTACCAATAACATCTACATGGAGTTTCTCAACAAGCAATTTATTATTGGAGACACTTTAGCAGTCAACCGGATTGGTCTGGGTACTATGCGGGCAACCACGGGTGCCGGCTCGTGGGGAGAACCTGCCGACCGACAAGCGGTGATTAGGGTGATAAGGAAAGCCTACGAGTTGGGAGTCAATTTTTTTGACACGGCCGATGCCTATGGCCCGGGTTGTTCAGAGCTGATTTTAGCCGAAGCCATAGAGCCTTTTAAGAAGGCCGTAATAGTAGCTACTAAAGGTGGCTCGGTCAAGTATGCCCCCGGGAAGATATTTGCCAGCGGCAAGCCCGGCTATCTGAAAACAACGGTTGAAGCCAGCCTGCGACGACTGAATCTTGAAACCATTGATTTGTATCAGCTAGACCACGTCGACCCCGAAGTACCCATAGAAGAATCGGTCTGGATGCTTGCTACCTTGAAAAAGCAGGGAAAAATCAGGGAGATAGGCTTGTCTAATATTAAATTAGACCAATTGCGAATGGCGCAAAGTATTACAAAGATTGCTTCTGTGCAAAACTCTCTGAGCATTGCCAATCAGACACATCTGAAATTTGCGCAGACCTGTGCTAACGAAAATATTGCTTTCATAGCGTACTGCCCTACTGCTATGATTGACGCCGATAAAGCTCCAAAGTATCAGACAAAAGCTGCCGACATGGGAATCACTTTACCGCAATTGTCATTGCTTTGGTTGCTTGAAAAGTCGCCCAACATTATTCCGATTCCCGGCACTTCTTCGGAAAAACATTTACAGGAAAACTTAGCTGTGTGGGATATGATGCCCTCGATAATGAGTAAAGCAGCTATTTAATTTTTATACCAAAACCTTAACATTCTTATGTGGATTGTTCGATTAGCACTCAATCGCCCTTATACCATTGCAGTCATGGCTTTTTTGATGATGCTTGGAGGTGTTATGGCAATCCGTTCCATGCAAACGGATATTTTCCCCAAAATTGATATACCTGTTGTTAATATTGTATGGGCCTACCCGGGTCTTTCTGCTCAGGATATGGAACGCCGCGTGGTTATTAATAATGAACGTGGTATTTCATCACAGGTGCAGGGAGTAGCCCGTATTGAATCAAGCTCGATTCCCGGCATAGGTTTGCTACGAGTCTATTTTCAACCGGGTACCGATTTGGGACAAGCCTTAGCGCAGATTTCGGCGGTATCGTCTACTGCCCTACGTCAAATGCCTCCCGGTATGCAGCCTCCGGTATTGCTCCCTTATAATGCCTCGAATCTGCCTGTATTGCACATGATTATTTCGAGTAATACGATGGGAGAAGACGCCGTAGCTGACTATACCAATAACTTCCTACGCCTTCGTTTATTCACCATTCCGGGCTTGCAAACACCTGGGGTATATGGTGGTAAGCAACGCCAGATTAATATAGATATTGATCCTGCACAGTTAACAGCCAAAGGGCTTTCAGCGGCAGACGTTATTACGGCCTTACAGAGTTCAAACGTTATTCTTCCGGCAGGTACTGCCAGAATGGGGCAAACTGAATATAATATTGCCCTTAACGCCAGCCCGAGTACCATTGACCAGTTTTATGATATACCCGTAAAAGTTATCAACGGGCAGACGATTAAGATAGAGGACATCGGTAAAATATCAGACTCCTTTGCTGATCCGACCAATATTGTACGCATCAATGGTAAACACGCTAGTTATCTGACTATCCTTCGTAAATCAAGTGCATCCACACTGACTATTGTTGAGTCATCCAAAAACATGATTCCAAAAATTAAGGAAACAGCTCCTGAGGGTTTGGAAATAACCACCGATTTCGACCAGAGTATTTTTGTAAGTGCCGCCATTGATAATGTATTGCACGAAATGGCCCTGGCTATCTTTCTGGTGGGTATTATGATTTTCGGCTTCCTAGGTAACTGGAGAAACGTATTCATAGTAGTAACCTCTATCCCATTGGCTATCCTGACAGCTATTATAGTCTTAGACCTGAAAGGAAACTCTTTGAACATTATGACCCTGGGTGGTTTATCACTAGCGGTAGGTATGTTGGTTGATGATGCAACAGTGGCGATAGAAAGTATTCACCGACACCTGAGTATGGGTAAATCGTTAGTACGTGCTATTATAGATGGAGCAATGGATATTGCCACGCCGGCGTTGGTTGCTACCTTATCTATCTGTATCGTATTTATTCCTGTATTGTTTATTACTGGTCCAGCGGGTTATCTGTTTGTGCCAATGGCGCTTTCGGTGGTAGTGGCCATGCTTACTTCTTATGTATTGTCAAGAACGCTGGTTCCGCTACTCTCTCGTCTGATGCTTTCGGCAGGTGCACATGATGCACACGCAACCAGATTTGACCGTTGGAGAGACCGCCAGTTTGAACGTATGCAGGATGCTTATGGCAGCCGTTTGAGAAAAACCCTCAAACAAAAAGGACTTGTATTAATTGGTTCTTTAGTGATAGTCGTATTAACCGTAGTTCTTGTTACCCCACATGTGGGCACAGACTTCTTCCCTACTACCGATACAGGCTTCATGAAACTGCATTTCAGAGCACCATTTGGCACTCGTATTGAAGAAACCGAAAGATATGTAGAGCGCATTGAAGAGGCTGTAAAGAAACTCATACCGCCCGAAGAATTAGGTACTGTCAGTGCCAATATCGGCGTGCCGATTTTCTTCAACCTGGCCTATGTGCAATCAGATAATGTCAATGGCATGGATGCTGAAATCATGATTTCGTTGAAGAAAGGCCATAAGCCTACCGAAATCTATCGGAATAAAATCCGGGAAGTACTAGATAGCGATTTTCCGGGAACACAATCTTATTTCCAGACTGCCGACATGGTGGGTCAGGTATTGAACTTCGGTTTGAGCTCTCCTATCGATTTACAGGTAGAGGTGAATGATTATAATAAAGGTTATGAAATGGCGAAAGTATTAAGAGATTCACTCAAAAAAGTAGCCGGATTGAAAGACGTTACCATTAAACAGGTATTGGATTACCCTACATTAAAAATAGATGTTGACCGTATCAGAGCCGCACAGGTGGGATTAAGCCAGAGAGACGTTGCCAGTAACTTATTGGTGAATCTATCTTCCAGTGGTTTGTTTGCCCCATCTTACTTCCTGAATCCTGCTAATAATGTAAACTATACGGTGATAGTAAAATCGCCTATGGCTAAGATACAGTCCGTGAGTGATTTGATGAATCTGCCACTTACTACCAATGCCGCCGCCAGTGCCATGAGTAGTAACTCGACCATGCAACCTACTGATGTACCACGACAAATTGCACAGACAGTACGTAATGTGTCAGACATAAAACCAACCGTAATGCCGAGCCAGATTAACCACGAGAATATCCAGCGTGTGTTAAACGTTTCGGCCAATGTAGAGGGCAGAGATTTAGGTTCGGTTTCAGCAGATATTGAGCGCATTGTGAAGAATATGGGTACTTTACCGAAAGGCTTTGCCATCACCGTACGCGGACAAGGACAAGTAATGAATGAGTCTTTTACAAATATGGCACAAGGGCTTGTCTTGGCTATTTTGTTGGTATATGTACTGATGGTTGTATTATTCCAGTCTTTAAAAGACCCATTGATTGTATTGGTAGCAATTCCGGGCGCATTAACAGGTATTATCCTTTTTCTATGGGCTACAGGTACTACCATTAATGTAGTATCATTGATGGGCTCTATTATGGCCGTGGGTATTGCGGCCTCTAATGCTACCCTGATGGTGAGTTATGCAAACGACTTGCGCTCAGAAGGCTATTCAGTGCTGAAAGCGGTTATTGAAGCCGGAAAGACTCGTCTCCGTCCTATCCTGATGACAGCTCTTGCCATGGTATTAGGTATGATTCCGATGGCGATTGGAATGGGAGAAGGTTCTGAACAGAATGCTCCTCTGGCCCGTGCTGTAATCGGTGGTTTGATTATCGCGACCCTCTTTACGCTTTTTGTTGTTCCTGCAGTGTATGCAGGTTTATACAAAGGTAAAGCAAAAGCAAAAGTAAGCTTATTGGAAGACCAGCAAGAAAGCACCCATGTAGTAGCGTAATACGGATTGGTAAGGGGACGCCCAGTCTCCGTGACCTCTTAGTCTATTGAACATGTTTTTTTATGCTAAAAAAACAAAACCTGGAAATATAACTGACATTCAAAAACAATTAAATATTATGAAAAATCAACAAAATCTTCGCCGAATCGGATTATTAGCTATCGTCTTGGTAGTCGTCGGGATTTTTGTGATAAGCTGCACTGGTGGTTCTGCTGAACCTCCTGCTACTTCCAAATCTGAAGGAATAACGGTGAGCACTACTACTATCAGTCAGCAAAAATCAGGCAGAACCCTCATGCTTTCTGCCGAAGCCCGTCCTTACCAATCAGTAACGCTGTATGCCAAAATAAGTGGCTATCTGCAAAAACTATATGTAGACAAAGGACAAGACGTAAAGGCAGGCCAAACGATCGCTATAATCGAGTCGCCCGATCTGGAACAGGAGAAACTGGCTTTAGAGGCAGATTTAAAACAAAAACAAAGCTATCTGCAAAGAGTGGAGTCATTATTGGCTAAAAAATATGTAACCGACCAGGAAGCAGACAAAGCACGTGCAGATGTTGAGATGGCCAAGGCAAGAGTAGATGCCCAAAGAGAGAAATTATCTTATACCACCATCAAAGCACCATTTGCCGGTAATGTATCGGCTCGTTATGCTGATGTAGGGGCTTTGTTACAGGCGGCCACATCTTCGCAAAGCAGTGCTTTGCCAGTAGCCACTATCTCACAGGTTAATCGTTTAAGGATTACTATTTTTATTGAACAGGCTGATGCCGGAACGGTTCGTCCAGGTACGCCAGTTGATATGCTGGTACCGGGTTCGTCAGATACTTTACATGCCAAAATTACACGCATGACAGGTGAAC
>CBIHRH010000103.1:0-10595 GCA_966212365.1 uncultured Emticicia sp.
ATTTTGGAATGGATGAAATTTATGGTATATCTATATTTGTTTTTAGTACATTCTGAGGTGAGGCCTTTAACATCTGCCCAATTCTCATTTTCTTTTAATGAGTAATCTAATAACTCCAAGCGCCAAGCCCGGTGCCTGAGCGTAGTTGAAGGCCGCGGCATAGCCGTGATTAATTTAGCGCCCCGAGGCTTCGGCTCCGCTCAGCCGCCGATTTAATGGATGCCTTATACAAATCACCAGGCAAAAGGGTGTCTGTCCCATACGCACGGCATGGTAGCTTTAACTAATCGCAAAATCATCTTGAATACCTTGTGTTTTAGGTCAAATGATAGCCTCGATAATCACATCAGAGGAGGTCGCTCATTCGCACAATCACTAATTCACTCAATCACTGAATTCCCCTCTATCTCAACAAACTAACCCCCATATTCAGCCCTAATCCCGTTGTGCGGTACATAAATAAATCACTTAAAGAATGATGTGAAGATAAAGAGACTGATACGGTTGGTTCCAGCCATAAAGCCCAGTGGTCGGCAATGGCTTTGCTTACCCTGTATCCTATACGGGCTTGTAGCAGAGGTTTATTCACAGCGGAGGTTTGCACCCCGAATTTCATACCCAACGATAGTGCTTGCATTTTCCTGGTTTCGTAAAGTACATCGCTTTGTATTTCGAAATACTGCCAGTTTCTGTTTTCATCCTTCGTAGATTTACCCGGATTAATCTGCACCGAATTATCATTTAAAACAGTCACACTTTTCTGTGAATTATCTGTTACGCCATAACTGATTCTCGATTTACCTGAGAAGTAACTCAAACCCGTGCGTAAATCCATCTTTTTGGCAAGCGGATACACAAAACCCAGTTGTGCGGCAAAACCTAAACGTTGCGAGCTACTACTAAAATTATTGACTACTACCTGGTCGCCCTTATTAGGCGAAAACATATAGTAACTCAAAGTAGAGGTCACATTGGCAAATGCCTCTGTCGGCGGAATAAACACCAGTCTACGTCTTTCCTCTTCTACTATCGGCATTTCAGCCGCAGGTATTTCGGGTGCTTCTAATGGTTTAGCTGTTACGGCCATCTGCTGTGCTTCTTTTCCATTCAATGAGCGGATATTCGGGAACAAGGTATCTTTGTAAATAGCCGTCTGATTCGCTTCGTTGGCTAAGGTAGCGGCTTTAGATTCTGGCTGCACAGGGGTTTGATTCACCGCCAGTTTAGTTTCGCCGGCTTTTTCTTCTGTTATGGTTTTTACTTCCTCTTTTGCCAGGCGAGCCAATACTGCTTTTTCTACCTCCGTTTGTTTGTGTTCTGCTACAATAGGTTTTTCAGTTTTAGTTTCCGGTTTAATCGGATTGGCAGCAATAGCCTGTTTATTGTCTTCTCTATTTTCTGGTTTCTTTTCAACAGGTGTCTGGGCTATGGCTTCATTATTAGCTGTTGGTAGGTTTGCGTTTTTCAGGTTTGTATCAGGCGTAACAACTTTGGTTTTGTCATTATTTGCTTTTGTTGAAGCTAATTTTTGAGATTCGTTGTTAACAACATTGTCTGTTTTTTTACCTGATTCAGTATTTGCTTCAGTTGGATTAGCTTTTTGGGTTACGTCTGGCTTTTTGGGTTGCGATGCGCTGGTATCTGGTTTAGCAGGTAAATCACCGATTTGCCGTGCATCATCAGATTTTATAAAAAAATAAACTCCAATCAGCAAGCCTAATATTAAAGCTGCTGCCATGCCTACGGGGCCGCGCATATTGTTCCAGAAGATTACTAACGGACGTTCCTTCTCAGGTTTTATGCGTGCCTGAATGTTTTCCCAAAGAAATTCGTCTGGCGTTTCGTCAAAATTCTCGAAACGCTTCCGATACTCATTTTCTAAGTTTTCATCAAAATTCTCCATTTTTTATTGGCTATTCAATGGCTACTCCAATGGTCTGTAATTTTTTTTTAAGTACTTTCTTAGCAAAGAATAGTTGAGACTTTGAGGTTCCTTCCGAAATCTTCAACATATCTGCTATTTCCTGATGGCTATAGCCATCAATCACATAAAGGTTAAACACCATACGAGCCCCATCAGGTAACTCGTTCACCGCACTCAATAACTCCTGATTGCTCATTTGCGAAATCACCGACTCATTCTGCCAGTCTGGCGGCATCGCCTCGGGTATTTCGCTTATATCTACCAGATTTACACGTTTGTGATAATAGTCAATACATACATTTACTACTACCCGACGAATCCAGGCACTTAGCTGGTCGGCGCTTCGTAATTCTTTCAGATTCAGGAATATCTTCACGAAGGCATCCTGAAAGATATCTTCGGCATCTTCTTTACTTTGTGCATACCTACGGCAAATACCAAAAAAGCGTCCCTTATACTGATGATAAAGAGCCGCTTGTGCTTTAGAATCTCTTCTTAAGCACCCCTCTAGTAGTTCAAGGTCACTTTTTACTTGCACAAAAGCTGGTAAATATCGAGGCTAATAATAAATTGATTTTTTGTGGGGGTGGTAATTTATCCAAAATCGTAGAGACGACCGGTTCGCCGTGCGATGCATGGCGTCTCTACGGAAAATTTCAATTAAAATTCACTGTCACTTTTGCTTTCAGAAATAATTTTTCTGAGCGATACAACGCATATTCAAAACTTTGCTGGCCTTTGTAGGCTTCTGTTAATTTGTACATAATCATGGGGCGTGCACCTATAGTCTTATCGATTCTAAGTGTTCCTGCTGTCGGATTCGTCTGAATCCGCAATTCTGCATCTTTATACAAAGTACACAGCCTGTCATTCTGCAATACATCCAGTTGTAATTCTGTATTTGGCGTATAGCTCAATATATTAATAATATCGTCTACAATACCTGTGGTACACTCCGTCGATTCGGCAATCTTCAAATCAACCGAAGCGACAGGGTTCTTTTTGGTATTAATACCAACGCGATAGAAGAAAATATCGTTTCCGATATAATCTTTGTTTGGCGTATAAACAATGCGCTGATTCACGATTTCAGCCTTCCCATATTTAGGCGGAATCTCAATCACCAAAGAATTATCAGCTATCGAACTACAGGTTTTATCATTCAATAGCACATTGATTTCAACCCCTTTTTCGGGGTCAGTTTTAGCATTATCACCCAGGGCACCTGCATAACAAGGCAGGTCTGACGGGTTGCTGACAAAATTGATTTTCACCTCTTCTAAGATGCTTCCTCCGGTTCCGGTTTTCCCTTCAACAGAGAAAGCATCCGACGTAGCCAGTTTATCTGTTGCACGATAGAAAATAAATCCATTTTCGATGAATTTTGCTTCACCATGCCTGGGCGATTGGCTAATCGAAAGAGAAGTAGCTTCATTTAGCCCAGCAAATGCAGTGGGGTCTATTGTCAGATTATTCTCCTGCAAAGTATAGAAGATATTGGCCGGATTCTCGTCAACAACTACCGGTACTACTGAATCTTCCTTGGCGACATCGCAAGAAATAACTGCTAACAATACAATAAGTATATATATTTTCCGAAGCATCTTTCTGGTTAATTACAGCCTTGACTGCTACTCTTGTAAAAAGGTTGGAATGAAATTAAAAAAAAATTATGAATTGCTGAAAATTGTTTTTTTTATGGTATCTATATGCTCGAATTTGTGAATAGTTGTAGGTTCATAAAGGCTTACTATAGGCGTTAAACCTCTGTTGTAATCAGGTACCAAACAGAAATGTTTATTGCTGATTATCTGTCTGATGAATTTTATTATTACCTTACTGCCAGATTCTCGTTACCTTGCTCCACCAATTGATACAAAGCTCTGTATCCTTGTATAAGATTATTAAATTGTATTTATCTATAACTGCTATGAAAAAAATACCTCTGATTCTTTCTTTCGCCTTTGCGGCAAACTGCGTAGCACACGCTCAATCGGTTTCATTAGCTACTACTAATGCCAACCCCTCCAAAGGAACAGTCTATTATAACAATGGTACGAACCAATTACAATACTGGAATGGTACATCCTGGATTTCGCTTACCAGCGCAAGTGCCGGAGTTGGCTGGGCGTTAAACGGAACTCATATTTATAAATCTAATAGCGGTAATGTTGGTATCGGCGTAACAAACCCAGCCAATATGTTACAAATAGGCTCGGTGGGCTCGACTGACTTCAACAGCAACCATCTGGCTATGGGTAACGGAACCCATGCTTTAGCGTTTTATATGTCGGATCCTATTAGTTTAATTGGGGCTACCAACGATATAGTTCTGAAACCCCGCGTAAATAGCCTGGGTTTTGTGGGTATTAATACTGAAACACCTGCCAATCAGTTGCAGATAGGCTCGGTGGGTGCAACTAATTTTACAGGTACCCATCTGGCTATTGGTAACGGAACAAATGCCATAGCCGTTAATCAGTCGAATATCAATAGTCTATTTGCTTCTACCACAGATATAGTCCTGAAACCCCGTGTGAATGGGTTCGGGAAAGTAGGTATCAATGTTGATGCACCCAAAAATACATTGCAAATAGGGTCGGTGGGCTTTTCAGATATTGATTCTTACGACCTTGCTATCGGCAACGGCTCAAATGCAATGGGGATTTACCAGAATGATGATAAAACACTTATCAATTCTTCAACGAATATTGTTTTAAGACCCCGTGGATATAGTGATGGCAATGTGGGAATTAATATAGATTCTCCTACAAATAAATTACAGGTAGGGAACACTCTAGGGGCCGGTTATAGTAACTATGACATTGCCTTTGGCAACGGAGCCCATGCCACAGGGCTTTATCAATCAGCAGAGTCGGTTACTATGCGTTCTTCTACCAAAATTCTCTTGCAACCCAACAATGGCAATGGTTTTGTTGGTATAAATAATACCTCGCCACGTGGCCCGTTAGAAGTGTCGGGTTATACAAATCCCTCCTCAATGGCTTTTGCTTTTTTCTATCTTAATACAAGCACTAATCAGCATGTAATTGGAAGCACTTCTTCCAGTACCACACCCATTTCAATTTATTCACAAACTGGTGTTTTAGCGAGTTCCTTTGTCGCTGTTTCTGATGCCCGTATCAAAAACATTGCAGGCATCAGCAACTCTGTGCAGGATTTAGCTACTCTCAGAAAACTGGAAATCACCGATTATACCATGAAAGACCAGTTACAGTTTGGTAATAAATCTTTCAAAAAAGTAATAGCGCAACAGGTAGAAAAGGTATATCCGCAAGCCGTAACTCAAGTGACCGACATAGTGCCTGATATTTATGCGTTGGCAGAAAATATTATCTACGACAAAACCAGTCAGACATTAAAATGTTCACTGACAAAAAATTATGACCTTAAAGCAGGTGATAAAATCCAGTTTATTCATCCGACTGCAGGTAAACTCAAAGCCGAAGTGATTGCCGTAGCAGGTAATAGTTTTACGGTAAAAGACTGGC
The DNA here is from genome assembly GCA_966212365.1 of uncultured Emticicia sp. Taxonomy (GTDB): domain Bacteria; phylum Bacteroidota; class Bacteroidia; order Cytophagales; family Spirosomataceae; genus Emticicia. The sequence continues at coordinate 5,437 of CBIHRH010000103.1, forward strand.
AATACCCAACCGACAAAATCTTTGTATATGGCCGTGAGGTAAACGATTTTAGAAGTGTAGATTATGAGGCGCTTTCGATGCTTGGCATCAGTGCTATTCAGCAATTGGCTAAGGAGAATGAGGAAATAAAAAGTCGGTATGACGAATTAGGTAGAAAAAATGATGAATTGGCCAAAAAGCTAGAACAACTTAAAACCGATTTCTCGGCCAGGCTAGAAGCCCTGGAGGCGCAATTACCTAAGATGGTAGCGGGAAAGTGATTTTTCAGATAATTAATTTTTATTCGGGTACATTAAATTTAGAGGAATATCCTTGTAGAGACAGGGCAATGCCCTGTCTTCATCACCTCCCCTACCTGGCGACATATAATTGAGAGATTGTGAGATAGCCCAGACAGGGCATTGCCCCGTCTCTACCGATTCATTATGAGACGTCTACTAAATCACTCAATACTTCTAAAATTGATATTTCCCTCGTACCTTTGCGCGAGGGAAATTAAACCAAATAAACATTTACACATCAATGTCTGTAGTTTTAGGGAAAGTAGCTATCTCTTTGTTTTTAAGTCTTGTTACCATTATTTTATTGACTAAAAAAGAAAAAATCAATCGTTTTTTCTCTACTATCCCTCAGCAGGCTATCATTGGCGCGTGGGTCGGCCTGCGTCTCCTACCCTTTTGTATTGTTTATGTAGTGCTAAACTTTGCCGTAAAATCTGATGTCATATTCTTCTATGATACAGCTAAACTAGCCCTGGATGGCCTGATGGTTTATCGGGATTTCTGGCAGCCTTATTCTCCCCTCTTCCCTTATCTCAATGCTATTACTCTGGCCATTGTCGACTCTCCCAAATCCATCATCTTCCTGATGATGATTTATGAGCTAGTGGCTATTTATATCACCAAAGTTTTATTCAGCCACAAATACGCTGTTTTTTACATCGTTCTTTATCTGGCTTTACCGGCACCGTTTATCTTCCTGATTTTTGGCGGACAAGAGGATATCTTCTTGTGGTTGTTTATTGCTTTAGCTATCTGGTCTTTCAAAAATTCTCACAATGCTTTGCATATTGGTCTGGTATTGGGTGTCGGGATATTATGTACCAAAATCCTTTTGATTATTCCAATAGCTTTATTGTTACTATTTTCAAAACAGCGCATCAGAATACTCTTTGGTTTGTTGATAGTTGGCATTCCTTCAATTGCCATCATGCTTTATCTGGTAGGAGAAAAAATCCTGGCGCCACTTCAATTGGGTGATTTGCCTTTTGCGCCAAATTTAGTAAGTATCCTTAGTCCGTTTATTGGTGGTGTACAACCGCAAAGCAAGGTATTGAACTGGGGAGGCCTGTTGATTATTCTGGCAGGGGCGTTCTATTATCTGAAAAACCTGAAACCTTATAGCGAGACCAAATTGCTACTATTTGCTTTTATACTCACCAATATGATTACGATTATCGTGCATAAAAATTCATTGCCGAATTATTTATATACGATTCTGCTACCTGTTATCTATTTCTTTGGCGAGTCTTTTAAAACCAGACAATGGACGGTGCTTATACTCCTCAATATCATCGGGGCCGTGCATCCATCGCTGTGGTATTATTTAGGCGGAAAGTACTATGATTCATTCAGTGGTTTTACCATGCTGAATGTACTTGAATATCTATTGCAGATTGTCTATCTGGGGCTTTGTATCTACTTTGTGTACTTCCTGAGCCAGTTATCGTCTGGAAAAATCGAAACGCCTTCAATTGGAGAGTAAGGTATACCTATTTCTATAATAGAGTTACTTTATAATGTAAAACTTTGAATATACCGTCCCTACGGGACTTGGCAACAGTTTATTAAGGTTATTTACTACCGATATAACATCCCTAACGGGATATTTAAACAGTAGTTTTTGATATTTTTGTGGTCCCATAGGGACCATATATCGGTAGATATATTAGGTACTTTTATGGTCAATATCCCGTAGGGATAATATATTCAATTACGGTCTTATTCCATTGAAAGCTATTTTTTCTTCTCTTTCCTTTCCAACTCATTGATTTTGGCATCAACCAGAAAGCGGAACCAGAAGCCTTGCAGATAATGGAAAGTGCGGCCGGAAGTGGTTTCCAGAATTCCTAATCTGATAACAAAGCGGTAGAAGAAGTATATCATGGGTCGCACAAAGAGTGGCATGTTCCACCATATTTTTTTGAATACAGCCTTCCGTTCATCAGGACTTCCGAAAAGATTAGGTTTCAGGGTTTGTCCTCTTAATCCTCTTTTGCGCTGAAATTCTTCCTGTGCAGTCAGGTTACTATACCGTATCTGTTTGTGAAGCCAGAAATCGAGGTCGTGTTCTTTGAGGTTATCTTCAATCAGAATTTCGTCTTTCCAGATAATGGCTTTACCCTCAATTACAAAGCGATGGTCCATATTTTCGTTCAAATCAGACCAGCCTTTGCCATTTCTGAACATCTTCAGCATATAGAAATTCCTGTATCCTCCATATTTCAATCTCTCGCCCTGAAAATAGTTATGTCGGTTAAGATATATCCCATTCACATCAGCCGGAACAGTGGCATCTGAAAAGGATTTCAGTTTATTCAATAATTCATCTGACGGATACTGGTCGGCATCTAAACCCACTATCCAGGGTGTGGTGATTGGGCTATTCCTTAAAGCAAAATCCCATTGTTTAGGGTGATTTTCAAATTTATTGACTTTTACGATAGCTCCGTATTGCTCGGCAATCGCCACGGTATCATCGGTACTACCCGAATCAATGATGAATATGGGCGCTTGCAATCCGGCAATTTTAGACAATAATCTTTTGATGTGTACAGATTCGTTATATGTCAGAATAACAATGGATATATCACTCATGATGTTTAAATACGGAGAATCAAAATTAGGTAGCTACTGAAAATCAACCGTAAAATTAGTGATTATTGATGGGGTATTTTTATAATGGCAGGAATAATGTTTCCGATGGCTCGTGTGGCACGCCTATACTCGTCCGAACACGGGCGTGCCACGCATAACTGGGGAGTAAATATTGGAAATAGGTTTTCAAGATTCTAATTAGCACGTATATATGGATGAAAGAGAGTTTATCAAGCTTAACCGTGCCACGGCCATTTTCGGACGAGTAGAGCCGTGACACAGAGCTACTGCCCCTTTACAATCTTCCTCACCACCCGCTTTCCTTCTACCTCAAAGCTCAACAAATACACACCTTCGGGGATTCCTTTTAAATCTAAATTGTGCCTTTTATCTATCTTCCAGTTTCTTACTGACCTACCTGCCATATCAGTCAGTTTTATCTCTGTTTTCTTATCAATCCATTCAGGTAACTCTATGTAGATGGTTTCATTAAACGGATTCGGAAAAACTTTTATCTGTGTATTTGTTTCTGGTTCTGCGGAGAGGATATTTTCAACCACAATCCCGACAGGCTCCGAAATAGCCGTGCAACCCAGTTTCTCAATCTGCAAGCGATAAGTACCGCTTTGTTTAATCTCAAAATTAGCCTGAGTAGCTCCGGCAATCGGTTCTGCATCTTTCAGCCATTGGAAATTTACATTGTTACAACCATTGGCTCTGATAAAGCTCTGCTCATTTACAAAAACCGTTGTTTCATCGGCAGCAATGATTGGCGGGTTAAGCATCAGAAACTGAGTGGATGTTTCTGGCGTACAACCTTTCAGCGTAACTGGATTAGTTTCTTTAATACATCCATCACCTTTGTTGATAAATGCTTTATAGATGCCTTTGTCTTTGATAAACAGCTCATTTGATGTTTGATTCTTCAAAAGCGTATCATTCTTCATCCACGAGTAGGCAAAGTTTTTGTTATAATCGACAAAGACCTTAAACGAATCAACCACACAGCCGGAGCCTGCATAGGCATAGCCTAAATTGAGGTCAGAGTCAGGCTTTTTCGTAAAATCAATAAATGAATTATAGGTACATTCTTCTGTTCTGGTATCAACCAGATATTTTACTGAAAACGTATAGTATCCGCTTTGAGTGGCTTTATAATATGGGTATGATTGGTCTGGTATTTCCTGCCCGTCTTTCCGCCAAACGATGCTCTTAAACTGGTATTTCTGCATAAAGGTATCATCTACTTTTAATAAGGCACCTCCTGTACACGAATCGTCAATTTTCGCAATGGGTAATGATTTCGGGAAATCGGATGGCACTAATTTATATCGGCCCGAAACGTAAGTTCTGTTTCTGAATGGGATATTCACACTTACCTGATACTCACCAACAGTAACCGGATTAAAATGATTATTGGTCGAGTCTTTCACAGGGGCTCCGTTAAAATACCATTGAAATTCTACCGGAATATCAGATACAAAACTGGTTTTCAGATAAGGGCCGGGCCGACAAGGGTCTCCTAATTGAAAATAAATATTTTTAGTTATTTCTATGGATAATCCTGCATTAAAAACTACTTCGTTTGACTCCTTTACTATGTTCTGATAACGCTCTTTTACCTGATAGGTGCCATCGGCCTGATAGTTAATAGAAGTAGCATTCTGCCCTGCAATCAGTTGATTATTTCTGTACCATTCTAATCTACTCCCTGGAATGGTAGGTGTAGTAGTGAGTTTATTCGTTGTAAAATTAATCGAAAGCCATAAGGGTGTTCCAGAATCAGGAGGATAAATTCCGATAAAATTAGCGGAAGTCTTTGTACAGGTCAGATTAGTCTTGCTATTCAATTTCAGCGTATAATACCCGGGTTCTTTTGTCTGAAATATCTTTGTAGTGGCATTGATTACTTTATCGCCGTTTCTATACCATTGAAAGCTGAAATCGTTCTCTGACGCGATAGGTTCAATAGGTTTCAGTAAATCTCCTGATTTCTCTATTTTAAAGGCTGAAATATAGCAAGTATCTGGTTTTGATTCTTCTATAAAAAAGTGCTTATCAATATCCAAACCCCGCCCTAAAGTTAACTGACTTAGAAACACAGAAAAAAATATGTACAGATATACTGTCTTCATAGAACCAAACGCTTTTAGATAGGGTAAAAGGGTAATATTGGTATTAGTTTTATATCTTTAATTCAGAATATTTTGAGATTTCGCAGATACCAGGAGGGCGTCTCAAAAGTTTCTTGTGCCGAATATTATTTTGTAAAAACCCCATCCC
>CBIHRH010000104.1:0-10574 GCA_966212365.1 uncultured Emticicia sp.
ATTTTTGCCATCCAATATGCCTGTGGCTGCCAGCATAAATGCGCCTGTACACATCGTTGCTACCTCTGCCCCATCTTTATATTGTTGCATAATCCAGTCAATCATGCGTTTATTTCCTCCCACGGCTGTCTCATAATCTCTCGCCAAAGAGGGAATGATGATGAGATTGGTTTTTTTAATGTCGGTGATAGTAGCATGTGGCTTTACCATAAACAGGCCCTCCTCAAAATCTGCTTTTTCATTGATACCCACAATCTGAATGGTATATAATTCTTTATTCCCCAGACTCTTCCAATAAGCATTAGCTCTTGAAAGAATCTCATAAGAACCCACAATGCAGGCTACGCTGCTCAGGTTGCTTTGTCCGTCGGGTGCAATAATGGTGATATGCTTCATGATAACATAATTTTCTGTAAAGATAAAAGAAAACAATTGTCTAAATCAACCCATCAGAATGTCTATTTTACACCCTCTTAAAGTAATATTTAGCTGATACTTTTGCAATGATTCTTCAACTGAATAATTCTATGAAAAGCAACGGATTAACAACACAAGCAATAGCAGCCAGATTCAACGAATTGGCTCAACAGGAAAAATGGTTTGAAATACAAGATGAACTATTTGCCGATAATGTAAAAAGTATTGAACCTGCCAACTCCCCTTACCTGAAAGATGCGGAAGGCAAAGCGCCTGTCAGAGAAAAAGGGGAGAATTGGGTAAAAAGAATAACAGCCGCCTACAAACTGGCTACGACCGAACCTGTAGTGGCGGGTAATCATTTTGCCATTGGTAGAGAATTTGATATAGAAGTTAATGAGCTGGGCAGAGTGCATATTAACGAGATAATCTTGTATGAAGTAAAGGACGGGAAGATTATTTTGGAGCAGTTTTTTTACTAAAAATTGTGGCGCGAGCGTCCCGCTCGCAGTGGGTATCAGCTTTCTTTTAGTAGATTTTATTAGAAATGATTAATGATTGCAGATAATAAATTTCTAATAACACCCTAATTCAAAATAGCCCTCTGTTTTTAGCAATCAGCTGCGCGCTGGAAGCTCGCGCCACAAAAAAAGAACCATCTCCCGAAGAAGATGGCTCATGTATGGGTAAGGAATCGTAATGGACAATCATGAAATACCGTCTAAAAGCTTTTCTTCCTGCTCAATAAACGGTTGATTTTTCAGACGTTTGCCGGTGGCCTTGAAGATAGCATTGGCAATAGATGCTCCGGTTGGCGGCAAAGCAGGTTCACCTAAACCTGTAGGGTCGATGCCATTATCCACAAAGTGCACATCGATTAACGGAATCTCGTTCATCTTAATCAGTCGGAAAGTATTGAAGTTGTTCTGGTTGGGTTTACCTTCGCTGAAAGTCAGATTACCATACATCGCATGCCCCATCCCATCTACTATCCCTCCTACTACCTGATTTCTCGCGCCACTCTGGTTGATTACCACACCGCAGTCAACAGCGGCATAGATTTTCTGTAAAACAGGTTTGCCTTTTTTCATCACTACTTCTCCTACCTGTGCTACATAAGAAGCATGAGAGAAATAGACACTAAAACCAAGGCTCACGCCTTTACGTTTCTTGTTCCAACCAGATTTTTCTGCAGCCAATTCAATCACCGCTTTCATACGGTCAATATCATAGCGCACAGGGCCTGTTGGTGCAGTCTTGGCTTTGTCCAATAATTCCAATCTGAATTGCACGGCATCTTTACCTGCGGCATTAGCCACTTCATCAAGAAAAGATTGCTCGGCAAAGGCAAGGAAGTTAGTTATTGGTGCTCTCCATGGACCAGTAGTAATTGGCGATTTATGTTCTACTGAATCAATCAATAAATTAGGCACTGCGCCCGATGGGAAGTTATTCTCACGGGTTGGGTTTCCGGCGTTGATACCTACCCCACGAAGGGTGTAGCCTATCATATTGCCTTGTTTATCCAAAGCCGCACGGAAACGGTAACGCACTGCCGGACGGTAGCTACCACCAGTCATATCATCTTCACGAGTCCATATTACTTTTACAGGGGCTTTTACTAAGTTCGATACCTCTACAGCTTCCAGCACATAATCAGTACCCAAACGACGTCCAAAACCACCGCCCATACGGGTTAGTTCTACTGTCACTTTTTCAGGAGCAATATTCAGTAATTTTGCTGTTTGCCCTTGCGCATTGGCAGGAGTTTGAGTAGGGCCAACTAACTCAACGCCATCTTCTCTAACATGGGCAAAGAAGTTCATCGGCTCCATCGGGTTATGAGGCAGGAATGGGCATTGAAATTCTGACTCAACTATCTTGGCTGCGTTTTTAAAGGCTTCTTCTACATTCCCCTCTTTTCTTCTCACTTCCGCCTTTGAAGAATCCAGTAATTCTTTGAAAAGCTTGTTATGGTCGTCAGTACTTTCCAGATTTCCATCTTTCTCCCACTCTATTTTCAGCGCATCTTTAGCCTTTTTTACTTCCCAGGTCGATTTGCCAACTACCGCTACCTTATTTTTGAATGATACCACATCTACAATACCGGGCATGGCTTTAGCAGCCGAAGCATCAAAAGATTTCAGTTTCAACCCAAATGCAGGTGGGCGCTGAATCATCGAGAATAGCATTCCTTCACGATAAAAGTCTATCCCAAAAAGCGGCTGACCCGTTAAAATAGGTTTATTATCTACGTTTTTAACGGTTGAGCCTATCAGTTTAAAATCTTTGAGGTCTTTTAGTTTTACATCTGTCGGCGGGGTTATCTGAGCCGCATCGGTGGCCAATTCACCATAACTCAATCTTTTGTTTGAGGTGGTATGTATCACAAAACCTTTATCAGTTTTGCATTCGCTTGCAGATACATTCCATTTTTTGGCAGCGGCTTCTATCAGCATCTGGCGGGCGGTTGCTCCGGCTTTGCGGAGTCTTTGCCATGAGTGAGGGATTGACCCACTACCCCCGGCTACCTGACGCTCAAATTTCCTGGTATCTAAAGGTGCCTGTACGACCTTCACATTTGCCCAGTCAACATCCAATTCCTCAGCAACTATAATCGGAAAGGCAGTTTTGATACCCTGACCTACCTCCGGGTTTGGCGAAAATATTGATACAATTCCATCAGGGTGAATCGATAGATAGGCATTCGGAGCAAAATCTCCTGCGGCTGTTGCTACTGCGGCATCCCCCGCAAAAGCCTCTTTACCGAACCAACTAAAACTTAACATGAAACCACCACCGGCAAGCGCGGCCGATTTCAAAAAATCTCTGCGGCTGTTGTTTGTCTTTTGCATGTTATTGTTTCATTTTGGTTGCGGCTAATTGAACGGCTTCTCTGATACGGTGATAAGTACCACAACGGCACAGATTATTTGACATAGCAGTCTCTATCTCTTCCAGTGTTGGCTTAGGATTGCTTTTCAAAAATGCGGCGGCAGTCATAATTTGTCCGGCCTGGCAATACCCACATTGAGGAACGTCTACCTCATGCCAGGCGGTTTGCACCGGATGGTCTCCTTTCTCTGATAATCCTTCAATGGTAGTTATTTTTGCAGCGCTAACCGATGAAACAGGTAAGATACAAGTGCGGGTTGCTTCGCCATTGATATGAACAGTACAGGCACCACACATGGCCATACCACAGCCATATTTTGTACCTAAGAGTCCCAAATGGTCACGCAAAACCCATAGAAGCGGTGTGTCGGGGGCAACGTCTGTTTTATAGACTTTCCCGTTAATGTTAAGGTTGTAAGTTGCCATAGTAATTTATTAAGTTGACTGTCAATAGATTAACCAAAATTAAAGAAAATACTTAGACATTGGAAAGAATTTTGATGTTAATTATTTTGTTAACCAAGGAAAGTAGACGAATTGCCCGAATAATACTGCCACAATTTGAGCATTTTTCTCCACATACGTATATAAATTCCCTAAAAACGTAGATGGATTATTAATTTAACAATATACTTTAATAACTTTGAGGCGCCGAAACTCCACTAATGCATGAAAATATGAGTTCACATACAAAGAAAAATTTGTTCTCCGAAAAAATAGACGACTGGCTGATTGGATTTAAAGATGGTGCTGACTTCCTGCTTTTGTTCTTTAAAGAGACGCTTAGTGGAAATTTTGAATTTAAAGAATTTGTCAATCAATGTTACCGTATCGGTAATAGTTCATTAACCCTCATCTCATTAACGGGTTTTGTAACAGGCTTCGTGTTTACCAAACAATCACGTCCATCATTAGAGAGTTTCGGGGCTACCTCGTGGTTGCCTTCATTGGTAACTATCGCCATTATCAGAGCCCTTGCGCCCCTGGTTACGTCTTTGATATGTGCGGGTAAGGTTGGGTCTAGTATCGGAGCAGAGTTAGGCTCTATGAAAGTAACCGAACAGGTAGATGCCATGGAGGTTTCAGCCGTTAATCCAATCAAATTTTTGGTAGTGACACGGGTATTGGCAACCACAGTTACCATCCCTATTCTCTCTTTTTATTGTGGGTTACTGGCCATGACAGGTGTATTCCTGAATGTAACCACTAATGAAGACACCAGTTTTCCGGCCTTTCTGGAACAGGCTTTTAACAGTATTGTTTTCTTAGACTTATGGACGGCCGTTATCAAAGCCGTGGCCTATGGTTTTACTATCGGCATTGTGGGTTGTTATAAAGGATATAATGCCAGTAATGGTACATTAGGTGTAGGTAAAGCCGCTAATTCATCGGTGGTATTATCGATGTTTTTGATATTTATTGAAGAAGTATTTATAGTACAGGTAACTAACTGGTTTAGATAGAAGAATTGAGTGATTTAGTGATTGTGTGAATTAGTGATTATTTTAATCTTGAACTTTGATTTACCTGATTTATTGATTTTTATGATATCAGATTTCAAATTAATAATCATATAATGAATTTATAAATCAGTGCAATCAGGTTAATCAGCTAAATCACAGTTCAAGACAAAATCACCGCGCGACGGCCGCTCAATCACTAATTCACTCAATCACTCAACAGAGAGATATGAACAAAGTAATAGAAATAGAACATCTGTATAAGGCATTTGGCGATAGAAAGGTTTTGATAGATGCCAATCTGGATGTTTATGAGAGCGAGAACATGGTGGTGCTGGGAAGGTCAGGAACGGGAAAATCTGTCCTGATTAAAATCATTGCCGGATTACTGCCTGCCGATAAAGGGAGTGTAAAGGTATTAGGACAAGAAGTAACTGAACTGGATAAAAAAGCCATGAACGAACTGCGCCTGAAAATAGGCTTTTCGTTTCAGAATAGTGCTTTGTATGATAGTATGACCGTAAGAGAAAACCTTGAGTTTCCGTTGGTGAGGAATGTGCGGAATATGAGCAGAGGCGAAATAAACAAGGCGGTGCATAAGGTATTAGACTCGGTTGGTTTGTTGAAATCAATTGATCAGATGCCTGCTGAATTATCAGGCGGACAAAAGAAACGGATAGGTATTGCCCGCACGCTTATCATGAATCCTACCATTATGTTATACGATGAGCCGACGGCAGGTCTTGACCCGATTACCTGTATTGAGATAAACCAGTTAATCAACGAAGTAAAAGAAAATTATAAGACAACTTCTATCATCATTACCCACGACCTGACCTGTGCGAAAGAAACAGGCGATCGCGTGGCAGTATTATTTGACGGTAATTTTAAATTTCAGGGGACATTTGACCAAGTATTCAAAGACCCTGACCCGAGAATCAAGAATTTTTACGATTACAATTTTATAGAAAATCAAAAGAAATAGGTATATGGCGACCCCAGAATCTTCATCAAGAATAGCGGCTAAAGTTGGTTTATTTATTTTAATAGGTGTTATAATCTTAGCTGCTGCCATTCTGACACTCGGAACCATGCGTAAATCGTTTATCAAACGCATTGATGCTACGGCTACGTTCAACAGTGTGAATGGACTTACAAAGGGCAACAATGTCTGGTTTGCCGGGGTAAAAGTAGGCACGGTGCAAGAGATAGCCTTCACCCCCGATTCCAAAGTGCGGGTATTATTCAGTATCGAAGACAAATCTCAGCCATTTATCAAACAGAATGCCACGGTAAGAGTAAGTTCTGACGGTCTGATTGGTAACCCAATCATCCTGATTTCTGGTGGTTCAGCCAATGCTCCAATGATACAAAGCGGCCATCATTTTGTAGTAGAAGCCGATGTATCACAACAGGAAATGCTATCAACTTTACAGGAAAACAATAAAAATATCCTGTCTATCACCAACGATTTAAAAGGCCTAACGGCCGATATTCGTGCAGGACAAGGTTCGTTAGGTAAATTGATGAAAGATGAAGCACTATATGCCAGCATCTCTAAAAGTATGTCGACCGTTGAAGCTGCTACCAGAGATTTGAAAAAAGGAGCCTCTGCATTGGCATCTCTGACAGATAAATTAACCGCTGAAGGTAATTTCATTAATTCGCTAGCTACTGATAAAGAGATTTATCCATCTATCAAAAACACAGTTGCTTCGTTGCAAAGCACCTCTCAGACCTTGAAAGAAACCACGGTTTCTGCCCAGAAAACAGTGGGTAACCTGGAGCAAACAACCAATGCTTTGTTGAATAATCCGAATAATACAATAGGTGTTTTGTTACATGACCCCAAAGCTGCCAATAATATCAGACAAACCATCAGTAATCTGGAAAGCAGCAGCCAGAAACTAGACCAGAATCTCGAGGCGCTGAAAAGTAATTTCTTGTTCAGAAGATATTTCAGAAAACAGGCCGAAGAAAACGAGAAAAAGAAGAAAGAAGAACAGAAGATACAGACGGCTAATCCGCAGTAATTATATGATCTTGTGCCTTTATCTATTTGATAAAGGCACAAAGTTAAAGAATATTAATCCAGACTTTTTAATTCACCTTTATAAAATCCTTTTACAGCCTTTCCGTCTTCGTCCTTACCGTCTATGGTTATTTCATAAATATCCCCATTCTTTTTTACAGTAAGTTTTCCGACCTCTATAAGCGCCTCATCGTCAGTATCAAAGGTGTCTGTATCAGCATTGATTAAGATACCACCATAAAATGTATTGGGTTTACCTTCATCGTCTATATCACTCGTATATTCTCCCGCATCTAATCCTATAGAACCTTTTTTCATATAAACAGATAAAAAGGCTCCGGTGATTGTTCCATCAACTGAATCAAATTCTCCATTTACATATTTTACTTTCAGTGCAGAGGTTGTAAGAAGCAAACTGACTTCTTCTATGCCTTCGTCATCATAAACCTCCGATGACCAGAGCCCTTGCGTTAAATCATACGTTTTCCCTTTGTACTCCAACTGGCTTGCGGGTGAAATCTCTTCATTCTTTTTGTCACAACTGAGGGTTAATAGTCCAGCAATAAAAATTACCAACAGCTTTGTAATTGTTTTGTGCATAATTGTTAAAATTAAATTGATAGAATTGAAAATTAAAATTCGCATCAAAGTACCGAATAAACAATCAACCTATCAAGTGCTCTCCTTCAATTATTTCAAAACCCACTTTAATGCGTTTCTTACCACTTGATTTATTAAGAAATTAAGAAAAATTTAAGAATTCAGCTTGCATACTTTAGAAAGTTGAAAATTTTTACTTATTTCGCGGATAGATAAGTTATTTGTCTTTTTCGCTGAAAGACTAAAAAAGTTAAAAGCTGTTGAATTGTATGATGTTTCTTACATTATTTTATTGTTTGTTCTTACAGGTCAGGCATAAATTTACCCCATTGCCCATCCTGATCCAAAACAAAATAAACGAAACTATTCTATTCGCCAATAATGGCAGAAAATCTCGTATCTCAGATTTGCTTGCTGTTCTAAAAAAGTTAACATCCTCTTATCTCTATCAGTATTTTTCTGCTGATAAATCATATTTTTTCAAAACCAATTGTGGTTTCATTTCATTGCTTTAATCTGTACCTATTACAGATTCTATGCGGTGTTATAAACTACTAAATACCAAAAGGAGTACAGATTCAGGTCTGAATCACCCATACTTCTACCAAAAGCCATATCAAAAACTAATAACCCATAGTCGTTTAACGATTCTGGGTGAGCTATGACTATTTTATTTTTTACCATTAACACTTATACTACCTTATGCAAAAACTCCTTATTCTTGCTTTACTAGCATCATGCTCTGCCAGCTATGCGCAGAAAGTAGATTTAGACAAATTTCACTTCAAAGTCAGTTACCAACGCCTGCCGAAAGAATTTGTACCGTTAGAAAAACGCACCTATGGCGCCAGAGTTGTGGTGGGTGGCGCCTTACGTTCATACACCGACGAAAATATCGTTTACGACAAACTCAGAATCGATGGTTGGAAAAAAGTTGAATCTGCCCCAACCGTTGGTATTGAAATGAATCTGGATGATTTTGCCTACAGAGGTGCAAGCACAAAATCAGAAACGAGCGAACAGAAAGACAAGGACGGGAAAGTAACTTCAAGAACGACCAACTATTGGGTAGAAGCAGGTTATGAGGCCAGAGGTATTGCTCGTATAAAAGGTCCTGTTACGCCTAAACCATTGACAGAAAAAGAACAACAGGAACTAAAGAAAAAAGAAGAGGCCAAAACCAATAACCGTTTTCTGGCTAATGTAAATGTGAACAAAGAGCCGGAAGTAACCGGAGGTTTTAATATTGGTTTGGGTATTTCTGATACTTATACTACTGGTAAAAACACCAGTTCGTCAGCCGTAAGTAAAGAGTTTGAAGGCAAAAAAGAAGCAATTTATTCAGAAAAACTAAGAAGTTTTGTTGATGGCTCAATCAGCAGAGTAAATGCAAATCTGAATTTTACTTATGGATTCACACCGATTGAGACTGATGATTATCTGTGGATTCTGAACTCAAAAGACCATCCTGAATACCAGACTCAACAAGAGGCTATTCAGGCGGTGAAAGAGTTATTTAAAACCATGAAAGCTGACCAGCCAATCACTGATCTGGAAAACAACCTCGCTCCGCTTATTGATTACTTACAGTCCTTGAAAACCAAGTATAAAGGCGACGATAAACGTAATAGAAAACTTCGTTACTCGGCTTATTACAACCTATCAACCATCTACTATTACCTGGATAAACCTGAAAAAGCAAGAGAAGAGGCAGAAGGTTTAATCAAAAATGAATTTGACGAAAAAGATGGTGAGAAACTGGTTGAATATGCCAATATAATGGCTGATGCCATGAAACTAGCTAAAACCAATACCAGACATAACCCGAGTTTACAATAGTGTCCTGAACTATGATTTAACTGATTAACCTGATTGCACTGATTTTCATTTATTTCATTGAGATACTTTAAAATGATTGATATGAAAAACTAAAATCATAAAAATCATTTAATCAAGTAAATCAAAGTTCAAGACAAAATCACTAATTCACTAAATAGATTTCTACATGAAAAAACATTTAATATTTATCCTACTTCTTCTGACTGCTGTAGTAGGTTATTCTCAAAAAAGAGACCCGAAAAGTATCAATATGCGCGGGCCTGTTGCACCTGTTGATCTCAATTATGCCAACTATAAAGGCTATACATTAAAACTGAATGTACCCTCTACATTTGAAGCAACAGTTAAAAGCGGTGGTGGTACTTTTAGTGCCTCATCATGGGCAGAAGACATGGTTATTTATGGTTTGAAACATGAAATTGATGGAGATTTCAAAATTGCCTATAATGTCAGCAAATTTGAATTTCTTGATTCAAAAAGCATTTCACGTTCTCCGGCCTTTGTGATGGGCATTGAAGCCAATGTAGAAGTAAAAGATAAAGAAGGGAAAGTTATCTATCAGCGATTCCAGGCACCAAAAGTAAATACATTTATTGTTGATAACAATGTAAGACCTTATCAGGTTATGTATAGCGTTTTATATACAACTTACAAAGAGTTAATCAACGATTTTACTTTATATTATCTGTACGGACCGGTTCTAAAAGCACAATACATAGAGTTAAGATTGCCTAAGAAAACCGATTTAACAGACTTCAATCTTTCTACACAGGTGTTTCCGTCAATCACTGGCGTAAGTCGTGACCAGTGGCCTAATCTGTTTGGTGAAGCACAGAAATACTGGGAAACATTGTTGAAATACCAGACCAAAGATGAAGATGATACCAAAGACGTGAGAATGGCTGCAGCGTATAACCTGGCGTTTTCTCACCTATTATTAGGTAATATGCCACAAACAGAGAAATATGCAGCTATCGTAAAAGAAAACGATCGTAAGTTTTTAGGTATGGCATCTAATAACGAACAATTAGTGGCAAATATTAAGGCAGTAAAAGAATATACTACTGACTCGAAAGAAGCCAGGAATATCAGTCCTATTGCTATTGCTCCGGCTTTGCCTGAGTATAAAAAAGCAGTCGATGTTTTCAAATATGTTTTGTTAGAGGGTGAATTACTGGATAATAAAGGTGAGAAATTTACAGGTAAAATAAAACTGATGAACGATAACCCTCCCGTGGTAGATTATAGACAAAATGATGGTGGAGGATTAACTCTTGGAGGTGTGTTGATCGCTTTCAAAACTGACAACAGCTCAGTACAGATCGAAATTG
>CBIHRH010000105.1:0-10500 GCA_966212365.1 uncultured Emticicia sp.
AAACTAGTGGCACCAATCTGCTGTAGAAACTTCCTTCTGGAAGATGCACTATCGTTTTTCATGTTTCGTATTAAGGTTGATTGATTTATTTAACTAAGTAACTTACAAAAGCAATTTTTTTACTATCAGCACTCCACGAAGGTACATTAATTGTGCCTTGTCCGCCAAAAAAAACTGGTGTAATATCTCTGATAGCTTTGGTCTTCAAATCCATCAGGCGAAGTTTAACATTTTTCCCGAATAAATGACTTTGTTTTTCATCAGAAGTATAGGCGATATAAACAATCCATTTATTATCAGGCGAAGGATGAGCAAACCAATTGGAGTTCTCATCAAATGTTAGTTGTTCAGGTTGCGTACCATCTGCAAACATACGCCATATTTGCATATGACCGCTACGATAAGAATTAAAATATATATATTTCCCGTCTGGCGAATAATCAGGGCCATCATCTAAGCCTGTTGCCTCGGTTAATCTTTTTTCTGTTCCGCCCTCAATACCAATCGTATAAATATCAAAATTGCCATTTCGCTCAGCACAATAAGCCAGAGTTTTTCCGTCAGGGCTCCATCCATGCCAGAAAGAAGGTACTTCAGGTGTCACTAATCTCGGCTCACCTCCTGTTATCGGCAATATATAAAGAGCCGATTTGTAAGGTTTTGTCGACGGATGGTTTTTATCGTGATTACTAACTACCAGCCATTTTTTATCAGGCGAAATACCGTGGTCATTGTTATTTTGTTTAGCAAATCCGGTATTGAGTTGGGTAATTTTCTTTGACGATAAATCTAAGGTATAAATTTTTCCGAAGCTATTCAAGACCAGATAATTATCAGGATGCCAGTTAGGTGCTTCAAAGTGTTTTTTTATGGCAAGAATTGTATCAATCTTTCCGGTAGTTATATCCATAGTATGAATATAGCTTGTGGTATCCACCTTGGTTTGAGCCATTGAAACCAAGGAGAATTGAAAACATAAAATAGCTGCATAAGCCACTTTAATAAGAAATGATTTTTTCATAGAGTAAATTATTTGGAGTCAAAAAATTTGATTGAACAAACAAATGTAGTATTAAATTTTTTATTATCTATTTTTTAGATAATAAATTTTATTACCATCAAATCTTTAAATAATTACATTTTAAAAACTACAAATACTCGCTATAAACCTTATCTTTGTACTCGTTTCTGAGACAAAATCTGGTATTAATGGAGAAATTCGGTTTTAATAAGTATATATCACACCTATCGATTGACTGTGTGATTTTTGGATATAAGGATGAAGAGCTAAAAGTTTTGATTTCTAAACCTAAATATGGGAAAGATTATTGGGCTTTACCTGGAGGGTATATCCTGAAAACTGAAAGTATTGATAAAGCCGCCTGTAGGATTCTGAAAGAACGAACAGATTTAGAAAACATTTATCTGGAACAGTTCCGTGTTTTTGGTAATGAAAACCGTATCATCAATAGTGAGTACAAAGAAATTATGAAAACGGAGCTATCTGCTTATGATAGCAGACGATTTGACCCTGAAACAATTGAATGGATAACAAGCAGATTTGTCTGTATTGGTTATTACGCGCTTGTGGATATCAATAAGGTAAATCCACAAAATGGGGAGTTTGATGAATATCTTGAATGGAGAAGTATCAAAGATGTCCCTGCAATGACCTATGACCACAACGAGATTCTATCTTTTGCGCTTGAAGCTCTCCGTCAGAATCTTGACCAGAAATTGATTGGCTTCAATCTTTTACCCGAAACCTTTACCATGCGCGAAGTACAAGCATTATACGAGGCAGTTTATGATAAACCATTTGCTATGAATAATTTTCAGAAGAAAATCCTCGACCTGAATGTATTAGAGCGGCTTGAAAAGAAATTTACTGGGGCACAGAATAAAGCGCCTTATTTGTATCGGTTTAAAAAGAATGATTATGAGTATTATGGAAAATAAACTAAATAAAGAGTTAATAATACAATCGCGTAAGCTGAAAAACACTGAAGATTATCAGGTGTTTGAAGATATTTTTAATTTGTCGAAACATGGACTATTAACGATTGAAGATTTCGACACTTTATGTTATGGATTTTGTGACGAAAGCGAAGATTTTGATTATTTATGTTTTGGTTTAACTCAAACGTTATTAGTAATCATGAAAAATTATAAGAATGAGGAGTTTACTAAAAAAATTGTAGATGCGATTGAAATATTTAATAATCATGCACTTTTCAGCTATGGACGTATTTTAACATACTGGCTTGTTGAAAGCTATAGAATAAATAATCTCTGCGCTTATATCAATACAAAAGATGATGGAATAAAAGCGTTATTTAGAAAAGTAATAACCAGTCAAATTAATTATTATAGCGAAGGCCCATCTAATGAAGACGTGATAGAAGGGGCAAATAAAGTACTTCAGTGTATTGAATAAACCTCAAATCAAAGTTATGATTAGATACAGTAATAGTAATTATTTGGTTAGCGTTAAAACCTCATTTAACTTTTGTATTTCCACATAATTTCTCATAGTATTGAATCTATTTTATTCATGCCCGCAAAACCAATAATAGTATGTCATTCCAAGCGTATATAGATAATATCAAGCAGAAAACAGGTAAAACTCCTGAAGATTTCAAACAATTAGCCGAAGAAAAAGGCTTATTGAAACCGGGAGTAAAAGCAGGCGAGATAGTAGCCTGGCTAAAAGAAGATTTTGGCTTAGGTCATGGCTATGCCATGGCTATCTATGCAACGTTAGACCCATCAAAAGTAGATAAAATTAAGGCTAAGGAAAAGAAGTGAATTTATAAAAGTAGAGACAGGGACTGGGCGTCCCCGCAATACCTTGTCTTTACCAAATTTGGCATTTTAAAAACTTCCATTTTTAAAGAAATACTTGGCACTTCGAGCCGGCATTTTTCAACCTATACCACCTATTCACAAACCCATGATTCCTTTCAAGCGTATCTCTTTAGTGCTTATTCTGCTTTTTTCTATTGGTTTTTCCATGAGTGCTACAGCACAAGGTAAAAAACCAAAATTCAAAGTCATTGCTTTTTATACGGCAAAAAATGACAGAGCGCACATTAGCTTTGTACATGAAGCCAACAAATGGTTTCCGAAAATGGCACAGGAAAATAATTTCACTTATGATTCTACCAACAACTGGAGCAATCTGAATACCGAATTTCTGAAACAATACCAGGTTGTACTTTTCTTAGATACCCGCCCCGAAGACCCTGCACAACGTGATGCTTTCAGGCAATATATGGAAAATGGTGGTGCTTGGATGGGTTTTCACTTTGCGGCTTTTGCATTGAACAAATCATCTTTTAACCAAGATTGGGACTGGTATCATAATGAGTTCTTAGGGTCAGGTGAATATGGAAGTAATACCTGGCGGCCAACCTCAGCTATTTTAAGAGTAGAAGCTAAGAATCACCCTGCTATGAAGCACCTGCCTGAAACTTTCAAATCGGCTCCCAACGAGTGGTATAGGTGGAGAAATGATTTAAAGGCTAATCATGATATAGACATTCTACTATCTATTGATTCTACGAGTTTCCCCTTAGGAACAGGCCCTAAGGCACATGAAATCTGGCATAGTGGTTATTATCCGGTAGTATGGACCAACAAAAAATACAAGATGATTTATTCTAATATGGGGCATAATGATATTGATTATGAAGGTAAAACCAACAAGGAATTATCGTTGGCTTTTGCTAATGAAACCCAGAATACATTCATTCTTGATGCCTTGCTTTGGTTAGGTGATGGAAAGAAGGTGAAGAAAGAATAATTTAGTGATTTAGCGGCCGCTCACCCTATGTGGAAGAACCCAGCAGTTTGATTTCACCAAAAATCTCCCAAAACACTTTGAAAACACAATTCTAAGTCAGAAATTTAGGGAGACGCCTAGTCGGGACACCCAAGTAGTTGCAAAGTCTATTAAAGTACCGACTACTAAAGTCGAATCAAAAAAATGAATCAGAAAAGGTAGCCAATATGGTGGGTACCTTTTCGAACGAGGTCAGCAATGGTTTCCAGATAATCAGAGGAACAACTAAGATGATACTTTCAGAGTCTGTCAAAGTACCAGCCACTAAACCCGAATCTAAAAAGGTAGCCAATATGGTGGGTACCTTTTTGAACAAGGGTAGCAATGGTTTCTGGATAATCAGAGTAACAATTAAGGGGTGACCGGACACCAAAGCGCAAATATTCGGGCTTAAAAACGGCCTGCCGTGGCAGCAAAGTTTCAGATTATAATCACTAAATCACACATTCACTCAATTCTTCTAATATGAAACAACAAATAGCGCATATCTCTTTGGTAGTCAATGATTATGACGAGGCCATCGCGTTTTATACACAAAAACTAAATTTCAAACTGATTGAAGATACGCCTTTGAGTGACACCAAACGATGGGTAATCGTGAGCCCACCTGGCAGTACTTCAGGTTGTAATTTATTATTAGCCAAAGCATCAACCGAAGAGCAGAAAAGCCGAGTAGGTAATCAGACGGGCGGACGGGTATTTTTATTTCTCTTCACCGATGATTTCTGGCGGGATTATAAAAATATGATAGCC
Source organism: uncultured Emticicia sp. (assembly GCA_966212365.1). GTDB lineage: Bacteria > Bacteroidota > Bacteroidia > Cytophagales > Spirosomataceae > Emticicia. The sequence goes on from CBIHRH010000105.1 coordinate 4,598, forward strand.
AACGAGATTAAATTTATCAGACAACCATCAGAAGAAGAATATGGTACAGTGGCCGTATTTGAAGATTTATACGGCAACCTCTGGGATTTTATAGAATCTAAGAAAAGTGCATAATTTTTAGTCGCGCAATAACCATTCAATCACTCCTTCTTATTTTAATCCAATAGTACGTATAGCATGCTATGCAGAGGTGACTGAAATACTTTTGTTTAAGTTAGAAAGTATTCCTTCAAAACGCCTCTAAAATATTGGTTATCAGGCTGTAAAAAATACTTCATCAAAAAATAAAACCTGACAATTGATTAGTATATTTGGTAAAAATAAGATTGAGTCATGGCAAGAAAACTACTACTTCTGCTCTTCTTGTTGAGTTCATGGCAAGGCTTTGCCAACTCAATACTGGTACCTATGGACGATACCCAGTCTAATCACCTGAAAGCTTATGGTATAGCCTATAATACACTCCAACAGAATACGGAACTGGATTGGCTACTCAATTATCGCGGAGGTAGCTTCTTATTTAATTATACCCCTGCTTTGGAGAAAGAATGTCTGGTACGAGGCGTGTCTTTTGAAGTAGTTTCGACAGCCAATGTGCAGGCCATTCTCAAAGAGATTTCAAACCCAGATATAAATATGGAAGTGGTACGGCTCTACAAAGCCGCCAAAATTGCCGTATACTCCCCCATAAAAGTGAGCCTTTCCAATTTTGAAGATACCGATGCCGTTTTGTTGGTGTTGAAATACGCTGAAATTCCTTTCGAGGTAATCTATGATGAAGAAATTGTAAGAGGGGATTTAGCCAAGTATGACTGGTTACATCTACATCATGAAGATTTTACAGGGCAATATGGGCGTAATATGCGCCGCATGTCGGCCCTGGATATGAAAGCCCAGGAAGACATCGCCAAAAGATTGAAATACCCTAAAGTTTCGGCATTGAAGCTAGATGTGGCCAAAATGATTAAGCTATTCTGCATGGGTGGAGGCTATTTGTTTGCCATGTGCTCAGGTGCTGAAACACTCGACATCGCTTTATCAGCCGAAGGAACCGATATAGTAAGCAGCCGCTTTGATGGTGACGATATTGATGCCCATGCACAATCAAAACTGGATTTCAGTAAAACCTTAGCTTTCGAAAATTACAGCTTATATCTAAACGATGGAGAAGGTTATGGCTCGATGTCGTTTTCAGATATTAATGTTTGGTCAGGTAGGTTTGACGATGAAGTAACCTCTTATTTCGATTTGTTTGATTTCTCTGCCAAGTGGGATGTGATTCCGGCCATGTTAGGGCAAAACCATGAACACCTTATCAGAGAGTTTATGGGGCAAACCTCTGCTTTCAATAAAAAAACAGTCAAGTCTAATGTATTGGTTATGGGCGAAGGCAAAGAATCTCACCGCTATATTTATGGAGAATTAGGCTTGGGGCAATGGGTATTTTATGGGGGGCATGACCCTGAAGGCCGGAGAGGTTTTCACCGTACTCCTACCGACCTGAATCTCTTCCCACATTCTCCTGGCTACAGACTTATTCTGAATAATGTCTTATTTCCATCGGCCAGGAAAAAGAAAAGAAAAACCTGATTTTGGTTCCAATAATATTAAAATTCGGATAGTGCTATCAACCCACTCAGGAATGGGAGTACTATTTTTTGTTAAAAATGATGGTAAAAAAACATTCTATACGTAACTTAGCAGTCCCTTTGAAAAAAGGTTATGATTTTGTCATAAATCACCCTCATTTTTTGAAAATGACTGATTTAATACTATTTACCAAAGATAATTTTGCTCATGTCAATTGACTTAAAAATAAAACGTTTAGCACTGGAATATGCGTCTGAAACTATCGCTAACCGTCGTTATTTGCATACAAACCCCGAACTTTCTTTTCAGGAATATAATACTGCCCGTTTTGTTGCTCAAAAACTCAAAGATATTGGTTTGACCCCACAAGAAGGCATTGCCGATACCGGAGTAGTTGCACTTATTGAAGGGAAAAATCCTGAAAGTAAAGTGATAGGCTTAAGAGCTGATATGGATGCCTTGCCTATTTTTGAAAAAAATGATGTGCCTTATAAATCTATCAACGAAGGCGTGATGCACGCTTGCGGGCATGATGTACATACTTCATCATTACTAGGTACAGCAAAAATTTTACACCAACTACGTGATGACTTTGAAGGGACTGTGAAATTGGTATTTCAGCCTGCTGAAGAAAAAGCGCCCGGTGGTGCTTCTATCATGATTAAAGAAGGCGTATTAGAAAACCCTGCCCCTGCCGGCATGATTGGTCAACACGTAGCTCCTAATATACCGGTCGGTAAAATTGGTTTTCGTGAGGGTATGTACATGGCAAGTACTGATGAATTGTATATGACCATCAAAGGTAAAGGTGGCCACGGTGCCATGCCTGACCAATTAATTGACCCCGTGTTGATTGCCTCGCACGTAATTGTCTCGCTCCAACAGATTATTTCCCGTAACCGCAAACCTGCCAATCCATCAGTATTGTCTTTCGGACGATTTATTGCTGATGGAGTTACTAACGTGATACCAAATGAAGTAACCATTCAGGGGACATTCCGTTGTATGGATGAAGAATGGAGAGAAGACGGCTTGCGTCGCATGAAAAAAATGGCAGAGGGTATTACCGAAGCAATGGGCGGTACTTGCGATTTCGAGATTGTAAAAGGGTATCCTTTCCTGAAAAATCATCCGGAATTGACTCGTCGAATGAAAAATGAAGCCATTGAATACATGGGCAAGGAAAACGTAATTGACCTTGATTTATGGATGGCCGGTGAAGATTTTGCATTTTACTCACAGGTGGTAGATTCTTGTTTTTATAGATTAGGTACCCGTAACGAAGCCCGTGGCATAGTTTCTGGCGTACATACACCTACTTTTGATGTTGACGAAACTGCACTGGAAATAGGTCCCGGGCTGATGTCATGGCTAGCAATCCGTGAACTAGCTAAACAATAGCTACCCGGAGTGAGTTTGTTACTCTGACCGTACAACTTTTGCTCATGAACTTTTGCTCGTAAAATTATGCCCTTAAACTGCTTCTATTTACTTTGTCAACTGTTAAAGTTATAGTAAAAGTTTATGAAAATTTTAATTATCCTATTACAAGTATTGGGAGCCATTACTATATTTCCGTGGTTCTCAATGGCGGGTCTATCATTTATTGTTTTTAACCCAGCCAAGCCTATTAGAAAGCAACTGCCCTGGCTTATTATTCTGGCAATTTTCACTTACCCATTTATTCTTGGCGGCAGCTATTGGTGGTCCTGGACGAATTTTTTAGAGGGGTATCCTAAAAGAGCTATTTTCTTTAGTTGTTTACCTCTTATCGTTTTCGGCGTTGCCTATTTACTCATCGCAAATCTTACTGATTTCATAGAGAAAATCAGAGCAAAAAAATAAGGTGCACAAGGCACCTTATTTTCTCTTATTTACCTGCGTATTTTTCTACAACAATGCCCTTTAGTTCCTGCCAGGGTATATCCAAAATAATCATTCCCCGGGCATAAGCAGCTACTTCATAAGGATTATACAATAAGCGTAACCCTTCTTTGGTAATACCTATATTCTGCGGCAAAATGAACTTGTTTTCAGGAAAAAAGTAATCTTCCATTTTAAACTCCATCCCATTCTCCTTCGCCATTGCGGTTTCTTCTGCTTTGAATTTTATTTCAGCCAATTTGTTCAATGCCAGTGTATCTTGAACTATTTCGTTTAGTTCTAATAGTTTACCGGTAGTAGCATCAAAATTGAAGAAAGAAGTATTGTAGTTCCCGTGAGCCCCGCCTGTATAAATAGATTCGTTATAATACAATGAAATAACATTTGTTGTGATTAATAAAGTATCTCCTAATGATTCGTAAGTATAAACCATCGTAGCGGCATCCGGCATTTCTTTCTGTGCGTCTGAAACACTTTTGAAAAAGCCTTTTGCTGCTTCGTCAAGATTTTTAGAAATACCATTTGCTGCGTTGCCTTCCGGATTAGTGATTCCATCCAAACCCTGTAAAGGTAACCCTGCTATAAAAGTATTGATTTTAGCAATAACAGAATCATTCCCTCCACTAAGTTTAGCATAAACCACATCTATCTTTGATATAAGAGTATCACCGTCTTTGGTTATATGAGGTGCACTCTCTTGTCTGAAACTAACACTATCAACTGCAATTGGTGTAAGAGTAGCTGTAGATTCCTTAGCTGATTGGCAGGCAGAAATGGCTCCTATTAAAACCATTAAGTAAATTATTTTTTTCATTTATCAAGAGTTTGTTTGTCAAATATAAAGGTTTCTTTAATCTTGCGAGTAGAATATAAAACAAAATGCTGAAATTTGAGGACTCAAAAAGCCATCAGGCATGGCGCGTATAAACAAATACCACGGAATGAAAATCTTTCAAAGACTAAGCGATAACTCTTTACCTATACAGTGGCATCATCTTTTGTTTTATATCCTATTAGTTGCTATTATCCCCCACACTGGTTTCTGGTTTGATTTAAACAACGACTGGCCCCGCTGGTCTTACTATGCCTTTGAGCACGGATTAAGTCAAATCTATAATTCTGACACCAATTATATGCCCTTTTATCTGCATGGGCTTTATTGGTTTGGTAAACTGCAGGGCAGCAAGGAACTGATTTATGCCAATAGTTATCAGCTTAAATACTTCTTTTTATTATTTGATTTCGGTTGTGCCTTATCATTGGCCTGGGCATTAAGGAAATATTCTTCCATTAAATTTGTTGAGTATCTTCTATTATTCAACCTGGGATACCTCTATTGTACAGTTATCTGGGGCCAACTGGATAGTGTACCAACCACAATTGTTGTGTTAGGGATTATCTGCCTTTATGAACGAAAAATGCTTTGGGCAGCCTTCTTTTGTACGCTTTCTATTTATGTAAAACTACAGGCCATCATATTCGTACCGTTTTTTGTGATTCTATTGGTCTATCAATTCTCACAAAAATTTGATAAATGGCTTTTGGCAAAAATGCTGGGTATTTCTATACTTACTCAACTCTGGTTATTAAGCCCATTTATATTAGGAGGAACATTCTGGAATTTCATCAAAGTCGTAAAAGAATCAGTGGGCTTTTTCCCTAGAGTATCCTGGAATGCCTATAATTTATGGTATCTCCTGATTAAAGAAGACCCTACTTTATTGAACGATACACTAACCTTTGCAGGCTTAACCTACAAAAAATGGGGTTTTCTTCTATTCTTTGGTTCATCAACCTTAGTATTTATACCTATTTTACTCCGGACATATATTCTAATAAGATTTAAAAAACTGACCGATGCCGATTATTATAGTTTAGTATGGTTCACGGCAGCCACAATAGCTACTTTATTCTTTTTTGTGAATACCCAAATGCATGAGAGGTACTCCTACCCTGCTATTGCCTTATATTTTGCGTATGCCCTGATGAGCGGGCAATATTCACTATTTGCCATGATTTCGGTAGCACATTTAGCCAATGTAGATGGAATGAATAAATATTTTGGACTGAATCCGTTTAAGCCAGAGTACACAGCTCTCCTATTTGGTTTGATTCTGCTCATTTCTTTTATCAAACTATTTAATTGGACGAAGAATATCCGAACGGAATATACAAGGCAAGCCAGTATCTAATATGCTAGACTTGATTAAATTGATAAACTTGTAGCTCTTACTATTCCGTAATAAAAAAACAACAAATACTATTTATTCAAAATATACAATCCACATAAACAATAAAAAATAATCTATCTATCTCATAAATTCTAACTTTATAATTAAAACTAAAATTTCAGAAAAAATTGAAAATAAAAGATACTCCTGCTCTTTTCCTTCTTGGAATTATCATCACTATGTTCAGTTCTTGTAACA
>CBIHRH010000106.1:0-10498 GCA_966212365.1 uncultured Emticicia sp.
CCTCATACACTAGTTTGAGAATCAGTATTTGAACATATAGACTCCGAAGAAAAAAGCTAGGCCCGGTGGCTGAGCGAAGCCGAAGCCCGCGGCACAGGAAAAAAGGGCACTCAGAAGACAAAGCAACCAAACTATCAACACTACCACAATCATACCATGCTAACAATTTCCACTCCAGGCAGAATATGCCTTTTTGGTGAACATCAGGATTATTTAGGACTACCGGTTATTGCAGCGGCTATTTCCCGAAGAGTACAAATCAAAGGAGAACATCGGAACGATAACAAAATCATTATCCACCTGCCGGATATCGGCTCAGAATTACAGATGGAGGTATCAGATGGCCGATTGCCTTATATCGAGAAACGCGATTATTTCAGAAGCGGTTATAATGTATTGATTGATAAAGGTTTGAGATTTTCGAAAGGCATTGAGTGTACCGTCAACGGTAATATACCTATCAACTCGGGCACTTCAAGTTCATCGGCATTATTAGTTACCTGGATTCATTTTTTGTCTAAAATGGCTGATAATCCGCGCGAATTTACCGAACAGGAATTAGGCGAATTGGCATTTGTAGCAGAAATCGTTGAATTTAACGAACCGGGTGGCATGATGGACCATTTATCGACAGCCATTGGCAATGCCGTTTATCTGGAGTTCGAACCAAAAGTAACAGCCGAAGCATTGCAGCCTAATCTAGGGGCCTTTGTACTGGCCGATTCACTCGAGCCTAAAGATACTATCGGCGTATTAAAACGTGCCAAATTTGCCCGTCTGGATCTGATAGCAAAGATAAAACAGCATCTGCCTGATTTCTCTTTGCATACTTTTGAAACGACTGATAAAGAGCGACTGAAAGAAGTTTTAAGCGCCGACGAATACGAATTACTAAGTGGAACATTAAGGAACCGGGATATACTGACCGAAGCCCTGGAATTATTCAGAAATCAATCAATGACTGACGCACAGGTAGGCGCATTATTATCAGAGCATCATGGTATTTTAAGAGACTTGTTGGGAATCTCAACTCCGAAAATCGAACGCATGCTTTCGGCAGCCATAGAAGCAGGTGCATTAGGTGGAAAAATTAATGGCTCCGGTGGGGGAGGGTGTATGTTTGTCTACGCACCAAACAACCCGGAGAAAGTAGCAGCCGCCATTGACGCTGTAGGCGGAAAAAGCTTTGTAATTAAAATAGACCAGGGTACAATAAACCTATAAGAAAATAAATAATTCGTATAGGGGTAGTTTGGCATAAGTTTTAAATATAAAGTCTGAGAATATTTTGACTAATCAATCTATTTGAAATTAGTAATTTGTCAAACAATTCGCCAGAATGCGATATTTAGTACCTGATTCTTCAGTATTTTTAAAAATTAGTATAATTTTTGCTCAATATTTTTCTAAAACTGCAACCGTTTGGCAGAACCTGACATTCAGTGCCTGATTCTTCGGTATTTTTTAAAATTAATATAATTTTTGCTCAATATTTTTTTGAAAGCTGCGTCTGTATGAAAATATGCCAAACCAAATTCCTCAGCAATAGCTGGAAGGAATTATCGAGTGAAGAAGGCTTTTCAGCTCAAAAAGCGCAATTAGTATTGGCTTTTGGCGAAAGAAAACTTCTGGAATCGGATAATCCGTATCCTTATTTGCATCAGCAGTATCCGTCTGCTGAAATTATTATCAATTCTACTTCGGGCGAAATCTACGACGATAGCGTGCACGACGACTCTATCATTGTAACAGCCGTTGAATTTGACAAAACTACCGTAAAAACTACCAAAATTGATATTCATAACCATACGGAGAGTTTTGTGGCCGGAGAAACCATTGCCCGGAATTTAAAGGGAGATGATTTATCGGCTATTCTGATAATCTCAGATGGGGGTAAGGTGAATGGAAGTAAGCTGATTGAAGCGCTCAACATTGCGACTAACCACGAAATACCGATTTCTGGTGGCTTGGCAGGTGATGCCGGGCGTTTTGAGAAAACCCTTGTAGGCTTAAACGAACAACCCACCGAAGGCCGCATTGTAGGTATTGGCCTCTATGGCAAAGACCTGAATGTAGGTCATGGCACGATGGGTGGATGGGATGTTTTCGGCCCTGAAAGAGAAGTGACGGAGTCGGAGTATAATGTATTATATAAAATAGGCGATAAAGCCGCCCTTGATTTATATAAAGAATACCTGGGTAAGTATGCCAAAGAGTTACCCGGTGCCGCGCTATTATTCCCGTTATCGATGCGGGTAAAACCAGACTCAGAACCGATTGTGAGAACGATTCTGACGATTGATGAAGAGAATAAAAGTATGACTTTTGCAGGAGAGCTACCTAAGGGTGCGATGGTAAGATTTATGAAAGCCAATTTCGACCATCTGGTAGATGCCTCCTCTACAGCTGCCCAGAGTTCTATTAAAAACATGACTCAATCTCCGGAACTTGCTCTGTTGGTGAGTTGCGTAGGCCGAAAACTGGTTTTAGGACAGCGTACGGAAGAAGAAGTAGAAGCCGCCAGAGATGTTTTCGGTAGAGATACTGTCATGACTGGTTTCTATTCGTATGGTGAGATTTCACCGCTTCATCCGAATGCACAATGCGAATTGCATAATCAGACCATGACAATCACTACATTTTCCGAAAATTAATCAATGGAACTTGAGAACCTACATCGGCTACTCGCTAAACAATTAAAGAAATATCTCACAGAAGAATGCTTACAACACGAAGCTTTCCAGAATTTTATAAAAGTTGTCAACGACTCCTACCATAGTTTCGACCGCGATAAAGAATTATCGGAGCATTCGGCATCTTTAAACGAAATAGAGTACTCCGAGATAAATCAGAAGTTAAAAAGTGAGATAGCTCAGCGCCGTCAGTCAGTTGAAAAACTGATCGAGGCCATTTATTTGTTGGAAACCCCCGAAAGTGGCGAACTGGCAGAGGTAGACGATAACGATTTAACATCGCTGGTAGACTTGCTTCAACGCCAGATACAGGTAAGAAAACAGATTGAGGCTGAGCTGATTCATGCCAAAGAAGTGGCAGAAAATGCTACACAGGCTAAGTCTGAGTTCCTGTCGATGATGAGCCACGAAATCAGGACTCCTCTGAACGCCATCATCGGGCTTACCTACCTGATGCAACAGGAAGAACAAACGCCATCTGTAATGGAAAACCTGAAAACCTTGCATTTTTCAGCCGAGAACCTGCACATGTTGATTAATGATATATTGGATTTCAGTAAAATAGAAGCAGGTAAGGTAGATTTGGAAGAAGTGCCTTTTGATCTGAAATTGCTGGTGTCTAATGTAAAGAAAGCCAATCAGGTAAAGGCAGAAGAGAAAGGCAACAGGATTAAACTGATGCTCGACGACGATATTCCGACTACATTAATCGGAGACCCCCTGAGAATCGCACAGGTATTAACCAATCTGGTGTCTAATGCCGTGAAGTTTACTATCAACGGAAGTGTAACCATTGAGGTCTCGGTCACGAAGAAAAATGCCGAGCAGGCCAGCATCTATTTCTCGGTAAAAGATACCGGAATCGGTATTTCGGCAGAAAAGCAGACGCTCATTTTTGAAAGATTTATTCAGGCCAACTCAGAAACTACACGTAAATTCGGCGGTACTGGTTTAGGACTCGTAATAAGCAAAAAACTGTTACAACTGCACGGCAGCGATATTGAATTGGAAAGCGAGGAAGGCAGAGGAGCACAATTCTCGTTTTCCTTAGATTTAAGAATTGGTACTACAGTGAAGCAGCAATTGGCTATGGCCTTGTCAGAAACAGAGGATGAAGATGTGAGTCTGGAAGGTGTGAAACTTCTACTGGTTGACGACTACTTCGTAAATATCAAAGTAGCCACGAAGTTTCTGGATAATTGGAAAGTTACCTACGATACAGCCGATAGCGGCCTGGAAGCCATAGATAAGTTTAAAAAGAACGAATATGACTTGATTCTGATGGACTTACTGATGCCTGAAATGGACGGCTACACGGCAGTAGAAAAGATACGCGAAACCGGCGCCCAGATACCAATCATTGCCCTCACGGCCTCGGCCACCCTCAATAACCAGGATAGAGCCTTTAACGTAGGCATGAACGACTATGTAACCAAGCCATTCAATCCAAAGGAGTTGTATCAGAAGATTGCTAAGTATAGTGGCAGGATATAGTTTTATGTTTATAATGATTTTGTTCCTCTCAGAGTCTTCAATATGCATTAGCCAAAGCTTAGCAAAGGGACTCTGAGGGGAGAATATAAAGCTTTTCTGTTTTATCATTCTTTTGTTGAATGATTATTAATTGATTCATTTAATTCATATTTCATCGCTGATAACTGATTTAATTAAACCAATTGTATTCTGTGCGGAAATTCGATTAAGAGTAGACTTTATTGATGAATTATCGCTTGTAAGATTGCTTTTCCAAATAATTTTATACTCATACTGCCCAGAGATTTCTTTAATTTTTTCAACAGTAGCTCCATTACTACGACAAGCGCATATAATAATTTGACAACCTCCTAAAATACTGTCAAATGTTTCATCGGCTAATTTTCTTATAGTATCTTCCCAAATCATTCTACTATTAGGGTCACCCTGACTTTCAAAGCCTATTTTTATGTCACCTATTTTTATAGCTAATAATATATCTTTAGAATAATCAATTAGTTCTTTCTTTATAGTAGGTTCGGCATTATTAAAAGTGTCTAATATAATTTTACAAACTGATTTGATACTCTCTGATTTTCCTTGATTTGCTACTCCGAATGTAGCTATTATTGTTTTTTTCATATTTTTACAACAGCCAATAGATTTTACACAGTTTTTATTTAAAATTGATTAAAGGATTATTTGAAAGGAGTACTATTCTATAGATTTCAAATTTAGATTATAAAAACTTTATTCTTCTTATATAGTTTTCTTATTTATTATCCGGTCATTTTTGACTTGTTTAGCAAATTTCAAAAACAATCTCTATATTAGTAAGTCAGAGCATAATTTACAGAGGTACACATTTTGATAAAAACCATAGTAATCTCAGAATACGGAACAATAAAAAAAGCAAGTGATTATGACTCGCCTGTTGATTCCTTTGCTGAAATCTTTATAAGCGATTCTGTCTTTCTTCGTATCAAGGACCTGGTATTCAGCTATGCCAATGATACCTTGTTTTCTTACTCGGCTCAAAGAGGCAAGGAGCAGATAAAAGTCAAAAATTATGTAGGTCTTATACCCATTTCTGATAGCATTCAGATTGAAATTCTACCCAAATCTACTGCCGATTCTCCCAAAGAGGCCCGACGTATATTACTAAAAATGTTGCAAAAGATTCCGTCTTATCAGGCTTTGGCAAAAGCACATCTGGCCATCAGTAATCTGCCCTTATTGGAAATCTACGTCAAGGTTTTTTTAGATGAATTAGAAAGGCTGTTGAGTGCAGGCTTAGGCAGAAATTATGAGCCCATCGAAGCCAACGAAACCTTTATCAAAGGCAAGGTTTTAGTGGCCGAAAACATTCATCAGAATCTACTTAATCAACATACGGTCTTTATCTCATACGATGATTTCATCCACGATATTCCTCAGAACAGAATCCTGAAAACCTGTTTGCATCGGTTGAAAAACTATGCCTTTTCTAACCTTACCAGACAACGCATCTGGCAGAATCTGTCAGTTTTTGATGAAATCAGTACCTCAACCAATCTCAATCAGGATTTTACCAGAAGTAATACCTCCAATCCGCATTTTGAGCGTTACGATAACCTCCTGCAATGGGCCTGGGTATTTCTGAGTGAACAATCATTTCTGCCTTTTTCAGGAAATTATGCACAAATATCTTTGCTTTTCCCGATGGAGGTATTGTTTGAAAACTATGTGGGCAAGCTATTCAGTAAATATGCTCAGTCAGATTATCAGGTAAGATTGCAGGACAGGCGCAAGCACCTGGTATCAAAACACAGGGAAAATGCCCGGTTCAGGCTCATCCCTGATATTGTGGTAGAAACCCATGCCGGTGAAATCTGGATTTTCGACACCAAATGGAAATTGATTGATGGCTCAAAGCCCAAGCAGAATTATGGCATAGAGCAAGCCGACTTATACCAGATGTATGCCTACGGTAAGAAGTATCAGGCCAGAAAACTCTTTCTGATTTATCCCGCCAACGAAAACTTTCAGCAACCCCTGGAAGTATTCGCCTACGACGAAGATTTAATGCTCCACGTAATGCCATTTAACCTGATGGATGAGGGCGAAACAGCCGTACGGAAAATATTGGGGTGAACCTGAAGCAGGATAGGTGCTTTAGACATTTTTACTTATCTTGCACATCAAACCTTCAATCTATTCTAACCGATGCCTATTGTACTTACCCTCATTGCTATCATAGCACTTGTAGTATTGGTAGCTTTTGTAAAACTCGATACCTTTATTTCATTCATTCTTATAGCTATTTGTCTGGGTCTGGCTACGGGCATGGATATTCCGGCTATCGGCAAGGCCATCCAGACAGGTATAGGCGGAACTCTGGGCGACCTTATTCTGATTATCGGGTTCGGGGCCATGCTAGGTAAACTGGTAGCCGAAAGCGGTGCTGCCCAACGCATTACCGATACTCTCATTAACATTTTTGGTAAAAAATACCTGCACTGGGGATTGGCTCTGGCGGGCTTCATTATCGGTATTCCATTGTTCTACAATGCAGGTTTCATCATCGTTGTACCCCTGATTTTCTCCATTGCGGTATCTACAGGCATGCCTATTTTGTATGTGGGTATCCCTATGCTTTCGGCTTTGTCGGTAGCACATGGGTATCTGCCGCCGCATCCATCACCTGCAGCTATTGCCTCCCAATTGAAAGCTGATGTAGGGCAAACTTTAATTTATGGTATTATTGTAGCCATTCCGGCTATAGCCATTGCAGGGCCGATATTTGGTCGCACCCTCAAAAAATACAAACCACAGATAGATAGCTCTCTTTTCAATTTAAAGCCTATCCCGAAAGAAAAACAACCAAGTTTAACAGAAAGTCTTTTGGTAGCACTCATGCCAGTTGTATTATTGACGCTGACCTCATTCATCAAAAAATATGCACCTGATAATCAGATAGTATTATTAATTGCTGAGCCATATGTAGGTATGTTGATTTCTTTATTATTGGCTATGTATTTGTTGGGTATCAAGCAGGGGCATAGTATTAAAGTAGTGAGCAAACAATTAGAAGAAGCCTTTAAAAGTTGCTCGGTGATATTATTAATTATTGCCGGAGCAGGGGCGTTGAAACAGATATTAAAAGACAGCGGTACCAGCGATTATATCGGAGCACAATTGCAGGGCTTTGATATTAACCCATTGATACTGGGTTGGACAATCGCCGCCGTACTACGCCTATGCGTAGGCTCGGCAACTGTAGCAGGTTTGACAGCCGTGGGTATCCTTGCTCCATTGATTCAACACCAGACAGGTGTAAAACCAGAGTTGATGGTGTTATCAATAGGTGCCGGAAGTTTATTATTTTCGCACCTGAATGATGGAGGATTCTGGCTTTTTAAAGAATATTTCAATCTTTCTATCAAAGACACCATCAAGACCTGGTCAGTGATGGAAACCATCGTTTCAGTGGTAGGCTTGTTGGGGGTTTTGGTTTTGAATTTGTTTGTGTAGTTATCTCACCCCAACGGCAGCGGCCAACCGTCTCTCTCCATCAGGAGAGGGGTCGGGGTGAGGAGAGTATAGAGCGATAAAATTTCCTCATATAATATTTAACATTTCAATAAAGAAAATCACAATAAAAATGACAGCCGAAGAAAATTTCGCAAAACTGAATTTAGCATTACCACCAGCACCAGCGCCAAAAGGCGTGTATAAACCAGCCTTGATTGTTGATAAATTTATCTATGTATCAGGTCACGGACCAGTGCAAACCGATGGCAACCTTATTTTCGGTCGGGTAGGGGATGATGTAGATATCGAAGCCGGAAAATTGGCGGCCCGTCAGGTGGGATTGACTATTCTCTCAACACTTAAAACTGCTTTAGGTAGCCTTGACAGAATCAAACGTGTAGTAAAAATATTAGGTATGGTCAACTGCACTGCCGATTTTGGACAACACCCTTATGTAATCAATGGTTGTAGCGAATTATTCGCAGCTATCTGGGGCACAGAAAACGGCATTGGTGTGCGCTCGGCAGTAGGGATGGGCTCTTTGCCAGAGAATATCCCTGTGGAAATTGAGGTATTGTTTGAGCTAAATGAAAAATGATATGCTGAAAATTAATAAAGTACATCACACCGCCATTATCGGGTCTGATTATGCCAGATCAAAACACTTTTATACAGAGGTTTTGGGCTTACGTATCATCAGAGAAGTATATCGTGAGGCACGTGATTCTTATAAACTTGATCTGGCGATTGATGATAACTATGTGATAGAACTGTTTTCGTTCCCCAATCCGCCACCACGACCATCAAGACCAGAGTCTTGCGGACTAAGGCATTTAGCCTTTGAGGTGGCAGATATAGAAGCTGCCAAAGCAGCCATCGAAGCAAAAGGCATAGTAGTAGAGCCTATCAGAATAGACGAATTCACTGGCAAAAAGTTCACCTTCTTCGCTGATCCGGATGATTTGCCAATTGAGTTTTATGAGAGTTAAGAACTCCTCACCCCAACCCCTCTCCCCAGGGAGAGGGACTTTCAGTTCAAAGGGTTTAAAAATCTCCCTCTCCCTGGGGAGAGGGAGATTTAGAGGGTGAGGAGTTTTTCAAATAAGTACACTCAAATTTTTATATCAGAATCAAATAAGTACAAACCCCCTATGCCCTGGTACAAAATAACCAATGAAAACGAACTGGATTCTCCCTCGCTGCTGATTTATAAAGAACGGGTACGTGAGAATATCAGAAAAATGATTGATATTGCCGGAAGCGCCGAGCGCCTTTTTACGCATGTGAAAACCAACAAAATGCCCGAAATTGTGAAGATGATGTTGGAAGAAGGCATTACCAAATTCAAATGTGCTACCATTGCCGAAGCTGAAATATCAGCTATGGCAGGTGCAAAATTTGTATTGATAGCCCACCAGTTGGTAGGCCCCAAAATTGAGCGGTTAATCGAACTTTCGAAGCTATATCCAGATGTGACCTTTGCTTCTTTGATTGATACTTTAAACATTGCGAGGGCACACAACCGGGCTTTTGGAGCCAATGGACTTGTATCGCATGTTTTCATCGATGTTAACAGTGGCATGGACAGGTCAGGGCATCCATTAGATGAGAACATCATGGATTTGTATCGTTATCTTTCTTCGCAGGCTGATATCAAATTACATGGTTTGCATGTATATGACGGGCATATAAGAGCCGATGATTTTGAAAGCCGTAAGCATGAAATCGATGAGGGTTTTGTAGATGTAAAACATTTTCTTGAAACCATTGAAGCAGAAGGCTGGCCTAAACCGATGGTCATAGCCGGAGGTACACCTGCTTTTACCTCGCATGCTTTGCGTGCCGAAACTTATTGCAGTCCCGGTACATGTGTGTTATGGGATTGGGGGTATGGTGATAAACTAAGCGAACAACCCTTTGAGTACGCAGCGCTGGTCTTGACTCGTGTTATCTCAAAACCACAGAAAGGTATCATTACAGTAGATATGGGCCACAAAGCCGTTTCAGCCGAAAATCCGATTGATAAACGCATACGATTCCTGAACCTGACAGATTATGAATTAATCGGGCAAAGTGAAGAGCATGGCGTGTTGAAAGTAAAGGATTGGGATGCCCTTCAAGTCGGTGACGTATTATATGGTGTACCATTCCATGTTTGTCCTACCGTGAACTTGTACGATGAAGCCTATGTGGTTGAAAATCAGCAGGCTGATCAGGTGTGGCAGGTATTGGGAAGACGTAGAAAAATCAGTGTTTAACCGATAGATGTGACTTTTATAAACTGCCTACGTCTTAATAAAGAATTTTTATGAGACAAAGCGGGAATAAACTTCCCCGATATTTGGAAAATATAAGTTTTTGTAGAATATTTACAAAAAAACACTCACCTAAAATTTAGAGACAATGAGCAAATTCGCAGAAGCAATTGAAGATTACAAAGCACAAGTAGCAGATCTTGGCTTAGGAATTAGTGAAGAATTACTAACAGCCGTAGCTAAAGGCTTAGGCCCATCTATTTACAATGCAGACTCTTCAAAAGTATCATCTTCGGACCCAGAAGAATTAGCACGTGTAAAAAACAATTTCCTTATTGGTAAATTAGGATTAGCAGATGGCCCTGCATTAGATGCCGCTATTGATGAAGTGGTACAAAAACTAGGCACCTCTAATCGTAACAAATACCGTGCGTTATTCTATGATTTATTGGTAGTAAAATTCGTTAAAGAATCTGTATACGACGCATAAGCCAAAAATAAAACAAAGGAATTAAAAAAGCGGCGCTAAATCTTAGTGCCGCTTTTCGTTTCTATCTCCAAACT
>CBIHRH010000107.1:0-10472 GCA_966212365.1 uncultured Emticicia sp.
TGGTTGAGTAGTAAATACAACTTCACTTGTCGCCTCTCTGCTACTTTCACAATCACCATTTTTACAGGATGCATAATATGTAGTTGTTTCCGATGGGCTTTGGCTTAAACCTGTGCCTGTACCAATGGCACTTCCGCCAGAGGCTGCATTATACCAGGTAATTATTCCTGTGGCGCAGGTTGCACTTAAGGAGACTGCTGTGCCGGAACATATTGCAGTATTATTAACAGAAACACTGGTTGGGCTCGTTGGCATAGCTGTTACTACAACTTCACTTGTCGCTTCTCTGCTACTTTCACAATTTCCGTTTTTACAGGAAGCGTAGTATGTAGTTGTTTCAGATGGGCTTTGACTTAAGGCATTTCCTGTACCAATGGCTGTTCCGCCAGTGGCCTGGTTATACCAGGTTATAGCTCCAATGTCACAGGTAGCTGTTAATGAAACGGCAGTACCTGAACAAATAGCTGTATTATTCACTGAAACACTGGCCGGATTAGTTGGTTGAGTTGTTACTGCTACCTGTCTGGTAGCTGTTCTGGTGCCTTCACAATAGTTAGATCTACAGCCTGCATAATAAATAATTGTTGAAGACGGGCTTTGACTTAATGGTGAGCCAGTACCAATAGCAGTACCCCCTGTTACCTGATTATACCATATAACTGTATTGCCGCTACCACAAGTCGTGGTTAAAGTTATAGAAGTACCACTACATATAATACTGCTACTTACTGATGCCGATTGCGGATTTCTTGGTACTAATACTGTCGTCACCTCATCCGTAGCTACTCTGTTACTTTCACAATCACCATTGAAACAACTTGCATAATAGGTAGTATTGCCAGACGGAGAATGACTTAATGGTGAGCCAGTACCAATAGAAGTACCTTCTGATGCCTGCGTAAACCACTTGATAGTGCCACTACCACAGGTCCCTGTTAATGACAGCGGTCTATTTAAACAAGCAGTTGTAGTACTAACGGCTACATCTGTCGGGCCATCAGGCTTAGCGGTTACCACAACCGCGTTTGTTGCTACTCTGCTACTTTCACAATTACCATTTTTGCAGGAAGCATAATATGTTGTTGTCACCGACGGGCTCTGGCTTAAACCTGAATTCGTACCAATGGCGCTTCCTCCTGTAGCCTGATTATACCAAGTGATTGTGCCGACGCTGCAAGTGGCAGTCAAGGAAACTGCTGTGCCCGAACAAATCGCTGTTTTATTTACAGTTACGCTTGTTGGATTAATCGGTTGATTTGTTACCACCACCTGACTGGTAGATACTCTGCTACTTTCACAATTGCCATTTTTACAACTTGCATAGTAAGTGGTTGTCACCGACGGGCTTTGGCTTAAACCTGTGCCTGTGCCAATGGCACTTCCTCCGGTGGCTTGATTGTACCAGGTGATTGTGCCGACGCTGCAAGTGGCAGTTAAGGAAACTGCCGTGCCTGAACAAATAGCTGTTTTATCTGCAGCTACGCTTGTCGGGTTAGTTGGCTGAACTGTTACTGTTATGGCCTCTGTTGCAGTTCTGGTACTTTCGCAAGAACCATTTCTGCAACTTACGTAATAAGTGGCGCCTGTTGTCCCCGGACTCACACTCAATGAAGTGCCTGAACCTATCGAGGAACCGCCCGATGCCTGATTATACCAGATTACTGTACCTGTGGCACAAGAGGCAGAGAGCGTTACATTCTCTCCGCTACAAATGGTTGTTTTATCTACTGATATACTTGTCGCATCAGTCGGTTGAGTGGTTACTACCACTTCTTCTGTGGCTACTCTGTTACTTTTCAGTTCATCTATTTCGCAGGCAGCATAATAGGTAGTTGAGGAACTCAATGAAACCTGTAATGATGCTCCTGTACCAACTGCAGAACCACCAGTAGCCGTATTGTACCAGACAGCGGTACCCGATGCGCAACTGGCGCTCAAAGAGACATTCTGATTCGAGCAGATGCTTGTTAAATTAACTGATACATCTTCCGGCTCACCTAAAATACCTTTTACAAAAAAGCCTCCTAAGCCTACCGTAGCAAAAGTCACCTCCCATCTTTCAAGGCTACTGTTCCAGACAATGTCTGAATTCTTTGGATTAATCAGGATAGGCTCTCCTGCATAACTTTCCGGTGCGCCAGTCTCATTTCCGCTCATACCTGCATATCTGGCTATACTTATATTTGCTTTCCCCGCCACATCATCGCTATTAGTTGGGAGTTTTGGTGCATTATCACCCACTGCACTATTATAGGTATCAAAGTCAGCCTGAGTGAAATACAAAGTGATAAGCCCGGTACCGGCCACTGAAGATACGGTATCTGTAGATGAATAAATCTCATAGTGTCGTCTGACATACGCCACAGTAGCGGTATCTTCTATCCATGCTCTGACATTTGTTTCATTACCTATCGGATAAGCTCCGGTTGCTTTAATCTTGCTGATAAGCTTATTAAATATATCACAATGACAGGTAAGGGTGTCAGAGGTTGGCTGTGTCTGGCTATTAAAATATTCAGTTTTACCGATGGTAGTTACTAATTTATTAGCATCTGTACAAGTACCCAGGCTCCATATTTCAGAGCCATAATTAAATTTAGAATCACTTGGGCTTGATTTAAAATATAGCTTACCATTGACATTCGTCAGGATTTCCGGCGTTAAACTTGAAGGTCCATTAGCATTAGCTTTTACTATCATAGTTCCCTCGTCTGAACCATTACTTTTCCAGAGTACGCTTCCATTTATACCATCATCGGCACTAAAATACAAGGTGCCGTCAACATTGACAAGGTTTGAACCAATTGAACCATCAGGTCCGTCAAATATATCCTTTACGCGTGTAGTTCCTCCTTCTGTACCATTACTTTTCCAGAGTTCCTGACCATTAATGCCATCGTTTGCACTAAAATACAAAATACCATTCACACTGATCAGGCTATTTATATTGCTGGAAGAACTCTCCTCATAAATATCTTTTACCATATAAGTTCCACCTGACGTACCATCACTCCGCCAGAGTTCTTTTCCATATTCACTAGTCTGGGCAGTCATGTATACGATATCATCGATACTATTAATAGAGGATATAGTCGTACTCCCTCCCTCACTTGTAATGTCTTTTACAAGAGTGGTTCCGTCAGGTGTGCCATCACTTCGCCAGAGCTCTTTACCATTCGTACCATTATTCGCTACAAAATATAAAATACCATTAACGTTGGTTAGTTGTTCGGGGCTTGAAGATACATTCACTCCACTACGGATATCTTTTACCATTACTGTTCCGGCAGCAGAACCATCACTTTTCCATAGCTCTCTCCCGTTTACACCATCAGCGGCTGTAAAAAACAAGGTCCCATTCACATTAGTAAGCGACATAGGAACAGACTGGTTTTCGTTACTGTATATATCTTTCACCATTACAGTTCCATTAGCAGTTCCGTCACTTTTCCATAATTCCAATCCGTTAACTTCATCATTAGCCACAAAAAATGCAGTACCATTTAAGTCGGTTATAAAGTTTATCTCTGGATTTGAGGTACTGGAAATTATCTCTTTCACCATAACGGTCCCTGCTGCTTCACCATTACTTATCCATAATTCAGTGCCATGTACGCCATCACTTGCCGCAAAGAATAAACGATCTCCAACCTTTGTAAGCAGGTTGATATAGGAAGGATAAGGACCGGGATTGATATCTTTTACAAGCACGGTTCCTTCCGGTGTTCCATCACTTTTCCATAATTCCGCTCCGTGTTCCGGTGTTTCTGTTACAAAATACACCTTGCCATTCATACTTACATAATAGTCCAGAATCGAAGATGACTCTCCCGGCGTAATATCGCTTACCATATAAGGCAATTGAGGCATACTCGTAACACTCACAGCATCAGTAGCTACTCTGGCAGTTTCGCAGATACCATTCCGGCAGCTTGCATAGAAAGTGATATTTTGTGCCGGATAATATACATTAGAAGTACCTACACCTATTTCACTGCCCCCGCTTGCCTGATTATACCATATTACTTTTCCGGTACTGCATGTGGCATTTAATGAAACTGAAGCCCCGCTGATTACTGCTGTCTTATTTACTAAAACATCAACTGGAACATCTGGCGTAAGATTAACATTGATGGTTTCAGTAGGTACTCTATTGCTGCTACTGCCGTTTATTTCACAACTTGCGTGATAAGTAATAGTAACTGTAGGATTCTGAACCAATGGAGAACCTGTACCTATAACACTACCACCCGTAGCCTGATTATACCAGGTAACTGTTCCGTTTCCGCAAGCGGCTGTTAAAGAAACACTGCCGCCTCCGCAAATCGTTGTTGCATTGACAGCTACACCTGCCGGGTCTGTGTCTCCAGAGCTAACCACAAAGTAGCCGCCAAAGCCTGTAGTATTAAAACTTACAGCCCAGCGTTGCTTCTCATTATTCCAGATTATATCTTCATCTGCGGGGTTAATGATTGCAGTGGCACCGCTATAAGTTTCCGGTAAGCCGGTAGCATTACTGCTGCTACCACCAAGTTTTTTTATTCTGATATGGCTGATTCCTTCAGCATCACAATGATCAAGCGGAAGTCTTACGGTTCTTGTTGTATCTGCTGCGTAATAAGCATCAAAATCGGCCTGTGTGAAGTAAAGGGTTACTTTTCCTGTAGCTGTAGTACTATCCAATGCCGGGTTGATTTCATAGTGTCGTCGGAGATAAGCCGTTGGTGTAGTTTCTTCAATCCATTCTTTGGCATCAATCATACCACTTACAGGGTTTGTGCCTGTGGCCTTTACTGTGCTGATAAGCTCATTATACATACTACAATAGCACATAAGGGTATCAGACGTAGGCTGTGCCTGACTATTATAATACAGCGTTTTGTTAAATTTGCTGACAATCGAATTAGCATCTGTACAGGTACCTAAGCTCCAGAGCTCTTTATCATAATAAACTGTATTTTGCTTACCTGATGCACCAAAATACAATTTCCCGTTGACAGTAATAAATTCTCCCGGGGTTGAACTTCCTGCAGTATTCATATCTTTTACCAGTACAGTACCGTCTGCTGTGCCATCACTCTTCCATAATTCATAGTTATAATTAAAATTGGATGCCGCAAAGTACAAAGTACCCTCCAGATTGATAAAATTCATAGGATAAGACGCCCCTGTTGGGTTAATCTCTTTTACGGTTCCATCTGCCGTACCATCAGTTTTCCATAATTCACTATTATCACTGGCATCGTTAGCAGTAAAAAATACGGTGCCGTTAACATTAGTTAAATAGCTCGGGCCTGAACCAGAATTCCCAACTTTTATATCTTTTACCATCACTGTGCCCGCTTCTGTGCCGTCACTTCTCCAGAGTTCATGTCCATAACCGTCATAAGCAGTAAAAAGCAAAATTCCGTTGAGATTAGTAAGATAGACTATCGAAGATGGCCCGCTTACCGGATTTATATCTTTTACCCTCGATATATTCTCGGCGGTGCCGTCAGTTTGCCATAATTCATAGTCATTACTTAAACTGGAACCATAAAAATAGAGGATATCTCCTATACTTTTTAACTTACCGACAGCAGCAGAACCAGTCGGATTTATGTCTTTTACTATAACTGTTCCGGCCGTTGTACCGTCAGTTTTCCATAATTCATAATTATTCGCACCAACTGTTATATCTGTTGCAGAAAAATATAAGCTACCCTTGTGTATGGTAAAAGAGGATGGATAAGACCCCCCGTTAGTATTTATGTCCTTCACCATAACCGTTCCATCGGCGGTACCGTCACTCTTCCACAATTCAGCATTATTCGGGTTATCTCTGGCACTAAAATAGAGTTGATAAAACTACCTGGATAGGAATCTCCCGATGGGTTAATATTCTTCACCATTACTGTTCCGTCAGGTGTGCCATCCGTTTTCCAGAGTTCTACACCATTCACGCCATCATTAGCCGTAAAAAATATTACCCCGTTGATATTCAGGAAATTTTCGGGTTCTGAACTACCACTACCCGATCTGATATCTTTTATAAGTACGGTTCCTGCCTCGGTTCCATCACTTTTCCAGAGTTCTTTTCCTGTGGCAGTATTTCTACCCCTGAAATACAGAATACCATTGACATTGATTGAATTTGGTGAAGGATAATCCTCTGACTCACCATACATATCCGGTGCCAGAAATACATCCTTAACCAGATACGGTAATAAGTTCATGGTTGTAACCACAACTGAATCTGTTGCTACCCTGCTACTTTCACAGTTACCATTTTTACAGGAAGTGTAATAAGTGACCGCAGATGCCGGATAATAAGGCATTGATGTGCCCATACCCAAAGCTGCCCCACCCGAAAGCTGATTATACCAGATAACATTCCCGGAAGCGCAGGTAGCGCTTAATGTAACAGCATTGCCACTGACAATGGCAGTTTTGCTAACTAAAACATCAGTAGGAATGCCTGGTATAGGGGTCACATTTACAGTAGCGGTAGCTACCCTGTTACTGCTCGAAGTCTCTGTTTCGCAGGCAGCATAATAGGTAGTTGTTGTACTTAATGAAATACTTAACGGTGAATCAAGGCCAATAGACGAGCCGCCCGTAGCCTGATTATACCATACTAATATGCCCGTTTCACAGGTTGCTGTTAAAGAAACACTGCCCCCTGCACATATTGCAGTCTTATTGACTGACACTTCTGTAGGGCTTGGCCAGAATCCGCTTTTCAGGAAGTATCCGCCAAAGCCCGTTGTATTGAAACTTATCTCCCAACGATTAGCCTCACTGTTCCATACTATATCATCATCTTCAGGGTCAATAGTTTCAATGCCTGCATCATAGGTAGTGGCAAGCCCTGTTCCATCGCTGCTTGTACCCGTCCTACGCTCAATCCGCAGTTGTGCAATGCCTAAGTTATCATTTTCATTGCCCGGAAGTTTATATACGTTACTTCCTGTAGAGGTATTGTAGACATCAAAATCAGCCTGCGAAAAATACAGGGTAAGTTTGCCCGTTGTGGTAGTATCGCCCGACTCCGGATTGATTTCATAATGCCTTCTGGCATAAGTGGTAGGACTTACGCTTTCTATCCATACGTTGGCATTAATATTACCACTTACAGGATTCGCCCCCGTTGCCTCTGTGCTACTGATAATGTTATTGAATACATCACAATGGCAGGTAGTAGTCTCAGATGTGGGTTGAATCTGACGATTGTAGTAAACGGTTTTACCGGAATTACTGCCAATGGTATTAGCGTCTGTACAAGTACCTGTCCGCCAAAGTTCAATACCCTTCGAAAGCGCCGAGGCTCTGAAAAAGAGCGCGCCATTGACATCAGTATATAGATTGGGATAAGATGATACGGAACCTGACTCAATATCTTTTACCAATATAGTTCCTTCATTGGTGCCATCGGTTTTCCATATTTCGTCCCCATTCTCTGCAGTATTTGCTGTAAAATATACATTGCCATTAAACGCAGTGAAACGAGTAGCATCAGAATTTGCGCTTCCCGGATCAATATCTTTCACCATGACAGTTCCGTTAGCCGTGCCATCACTTTGCCAAACCTCTATCCCGTCGGTTCCATTATTAGCAATAAAATATAAAGTACCATTAATATTCGTCAACTCTGAAATGTTAGCGTCACCTGTTCCGGGATTTATATCCTTTACCATCACCGTTCCATTAGCGGTACCATCACTTTTCCATAGCTCAAAATTATTAGCAGTTGTATACGCGCGGAAATATAAAGTACCATTCACGTTGATGAGATAATCGGGAGAAGAACCCGCCGATCCACTAAGAATATCCTTTACCATAACAGTTCCCTCAGCTGTGCCATCACTTTTCCAGACTTCAGTACCGTTTGAATCATTAGCTGCTTTAAAAAATAAAGTACCATTTACATTAGTGAGCCTAAGAGGGTCTGATGTGCCTTCTACTCTGATATTCTTTACCATTACTGTACCATCGGTAGTACCATCACTTTTCCAGACTTCAGTACCTGATGTCCCATCATTCGCTGTAAAATACAAGACACCGTTCACGTTTGTCAGGTTCCAGACACCAGAGCCTGAAGCACCTGGCCTTATATCCTTTATCATCACGGTTCCATCAGCGGTACCATCGCTTTTCCATAATTCATCTCCATTCACTCCGTCACTTGCCCTAAAGAATAAGGTTCCATTTATATTAATTAAAGCACCAGGTACTGCATTGCCATCACCTGCATTAATTTCTTTTACCAACACTGTTCCGTCTTCTGTACCATCTGTTTTCCATAACTCATTATTATTGCCTGAATCTTTCGCCGAAAAATACAGAACACCATTCATGATAGCAAAATATTGTGGATCAGAACCGGCGGAGCCTGGATAGATATCTTTTAATAAGGTAGTACCGGTAGTCGGACTACTCTTCCATAATTCATTACCATAGACGTTATCGTTGGCGCTGAATACGAGCGTGCCATTAAGATTGATGAGATTATCGGGATTTGAATTGCTGTTAGCACCGTTGGTATTAATATCCTTAACCAGATAGGGTAATAAATTCATGGCTGTAACCATAACCTGACTGGTAGCTACCCTGCCGGATTCACACATAGTACCCCTGCAGGAGGCATAATAAGTAACAGTAGACCCTGGGTAATAGACTAATGAAGAACCGGTTCCGATAGCTGCACCACCCGAAAGCTGATTATACCAGAGAACACTACCTGAAGCACAGGTAGCACTTAATGAAACAGAATTGCCGCTAATAACGGCAGTTTTATTGGTAGTGACACCCGTAGGACCCGAAGGCGTACTTGTAACCGTAACTGTTCCGGCAGACACCCTGCTGCTTTCACTATCAGCCAATATTCTTGCTGGCTCCCCGCTCACATAGCAGGATGCATAATAAGTGGTGGTGACGGTTGGACTTTGAATTAAAGGAGAGCCTGACCCAATAGATGTGCCCTCTGTGGCTTGATTATACCAGGTGACTGTTCCATCTGAGCAAGTGGCTGTTAAGGAAACACTATTTCCGCTACAAATAGCTGAAGAACTTGCAGAAACTGTAGTCGGAGGGTTTGTCACGTATCGTAACTTTGCAAAAGTCAGTTGAGTAATCAACAAGCAGAGAGTTACAGCAGGCAGTTTTCGGAGGAATGATAGGTTGTACATTTTGTTGTAGCTAAGGTTGTTCAAAAGCAGTCCTTTCAATATCCGCTATAAAAAGCACCCTCATCCACCCAGCAAAATGATACGCCCATGCTCTATTGCTTCAATTGTTGCTATTTTATTACAATTATGATACCATCCTTTCTGTAATGGGAATCTATTTTAAGATAATTTATTGTTTCGGGGCAAATATTTATTAAACGGATACAAATTAATAAGTAAGGGTTTCGCTTATCTTTTGAATCGCAAGGGATACGACGTTGTTAACACCATTACTATTACGGTACAAAAATTTCATTCCTGCACTACTCGAAAAATCTTTTTTTAATAAATTCATCTACTCTTCAGGCAAACATTTTTTCAGGTTCCTCTGCAAAAATTAAGTTGTGAACCGGGAGGTTCGCACCACAAAGATTCGTCCAGAAATGGACGAAAATTGTCCGTTTCTGGACAAGCTCTTTCTATCAAAAAATCAAAAACCGGCCATTACAAGCGTTAAAGGGCGTTTTTCACTTCTGGCATCTTATTTGTTTTCTATTATTATAACAAATCATTCTTAATCCGGAAATTTATGAAAAGAACCTTTTTAGGAGAATTTGAAGAAGTAGTGTTACTGGTTATTGCTGGTTGTTCGGAAGAAGCCTATGGGGTAACTATCTGGGAGCGGTTGCAACAACAAACGGGGCGCACCATTACCATGAGTGCTGTACATGCGACCCTCTACCGCCTTGAAGAAAAGGGTTATCTGGCTTCTGAGTTAGGCGGTGCAACGGCCGAACGAGGTGGCCGACGGAAACGTTTCTTTGCTCTTACCGCAACCGGAAGCAAAGCCTTGCTTGAAATACAGGAAATGCGGGCAAACCTATGGCAGGATATTCCGGCAGGAAAACTGCAAATCATTACGAAATAAAACTGAAAAAGCTATTATGACTGACCAGAATCTACCGCAACCACCTCGATTGCCTGATCGGCTATTAGAATGGTTTCTTTCACCGGATATGAAAGAAGATGTTCAGGGCGATTTGCATGAATTTTATCAGAAGCGTATCAAACAGGTAAGCCCTCGCCAGGCCAATAGAGATTATTGGTGGGCAGTGTTTCATTACCTTACCCCTTTCTTTTTCAGAAATCAATCTGCTAATCATTATCAATCCATATCCCTCTCTCCTGTTATGATTCGTAACTATCTTAAAATCGCCTGGCGCAACCTGATGCTTCGCAAGGCTTACACGGCCATCAATATACTGGGCTTGTCTATTGGTCTTGCTATCTGTTTATTAATTGTATTATTTATTCAACACGAACTAA
>CBIHRH010000108.1:0-10448 GCA_966212365.1 uncultured Emticicia sp.
ACGCAAATTCGTGGAAATCTAAGGTTTGTTTATGTTTTTCTACCAGGTTATGGTATCTGGCCTCAAAATTAGGGGAAAGAATATCGCCTAATCTCAAACCCTGGCGTGATACTTTATCAGAATAAGCCGGGCCGATTCCACGTAGGGTAGAGCCGATTTTTGAATCACCTTTGGCTTTTTCTAAAGCAGCATCTAATAATCTATGTGTTGGAATAATGATAGCAGTCTTTTTCGAAATAATGAGATTCTTCTTCAACTCAAGATTATATTTAGCCAGTCCTTCGATTTCTCTGCGGAAAACGATAGGGTCAAGCACTACACCATTACCGATAATATTCAAACAATCGGCACGGAAAACACCTGATGGAATCTGGTGAAGAACATGTTTGATGCCATCAAATTCAAGGGTGTGTCCGGCATTCGGGCCACCTTGAAAACGGGCAACAACCTGATAGTCAGGGGCAAGCACATCAACAATTTTTCCTTTGCCTTCATCGCCCCATTGTAAACCTAGAAGTATATCAACCATTACTTATTAAAAAGACTAAGTCTCTATTTTATATTAGAAAAAATTAAATTTTGTTTTCACATTTCTCACGCTGACAGTTACCGTAGAATATCAGCGAGTGGTGCATTACTTTAAACTGAAGCATATCGCCCACCATACTTTGTATATTTTGTACACGAGGGTCGCAGAATTCCATTACCTTATGGCAATCTACACAAATCAGGTGGTCGTGTTGTCTGTAACCGTATGCTTTTTCGTATTGTGCCAGATTTTTACCAAACTGATGTTTGGTAACGAGGTCACACTCAACCAATAAATCAAGGGTATTATATACTGTTGCTCTACTAACCTGATATTTTTTGTTTTTCATCGAAATATACAGGTCTTCTACCTCAAAGTGGTCGTCACGAGAGTATATTTCCTCCAGTATCGCATACCTTTCCGGAGTTTTCCGAAGCTGTTTGGCTTCGAGATAAGCAGTAAAAATACGCTTGGCTGAGTCAAAATTTGAAGGGTTCGGAACCATAATGTTCGCTATGTTTGACTATTATTTTGGTGTGAAGTTACAAAGAAAATAGATAAGAACAGAAAAATGAATGGTTTTCTAAAAATAAATATACAAGCACTGAGTAAAGTTCAATGCTTGTATATCAATATAAATTCCTGTAAAGAGGTCTTACCAGGTATTTTCTAAGTCTTTTTTTACATAGGTATGATTTCTCTCATCATATGCGCTGGCAGTGGCCGGTTTTTTCAATTTCAACGCATCGCCTTTTTTGAAAATTCTCATCAAAAGGGCAATCGGTGTCAGGAAAATAAAGAAAATCAGGCTCAATAAGATAGTAGAGTTAACTCTACCCAATATTTCGGCAAATTTCAGCCAAACCCAGGCAATCTTTTCAGCAACAAAGTTAGAAAGCACTCCCAATACCCCAACTACAAGTGCGGCAATTAGAAGCCCCTGTATCTTGAAAATAAAGAAAAGTACTAATAGCCCAACCACAATTGTCAGGATAATCTCTTTTGTGTTTTGTTGTTTCATTGTTTAGAACAAAGTATAAATAAACGGAGCAATAGCCGAACCACCGCCAATTACAATCAATACTCCAATTAATAACAATACCACAATCATTGGCATAAGCCACCATTTTTTTCTTTCTTTTAAGAAATTCCAGAGGTCTTGTATAAAATCCATGTTAGTACTCCTCCCTTCCCTGAGGGGGATTGGTTTAAGGTTTTGTTAGTTTTTAGGGACGCAAAACTAGTCTAATTTATATTCATCTTTCCATGATTCTGATTCGGTCCATTTTGGTTGGAATTTCTTGTCAAAAATAAAATTTCCAACTACAAGATAATCCATTTCAGTACGCATAAGGCACTTGTAAGCATCTTCGGGTGTACAAACAATAGGCTCGCCACGTACGTTAAAGCTCGTATTAACTATAACGCCATAGCCCGTCTGTTTCTTGAATTCGTTGATGAGTGTCCAATAACGTGGATTAGTTTCCTGATGAACAGTTTGAATACGTGCAGAGTAATCGATATGGGTAATTGAAGGCAAATCCGAACGTAAGAAGTACAATTTTTCCATCATTGGCAGATCTTCATAATCAGCTGGAAAGGCGTTTCTTCTTTTTGGATTTACACCATGTACTAATAGCATATAAGGTGAAGGTGTTTCGCATTCAAAATATTCTTCCACATCTTCTGCCAAAACAGAAGGTGCAAAAGGACGGAAGCCTTCTCTGTATTTAATCTTTAAATTCAGTTTTTTCTGCATTTCAGAGTTGCGGGCATCACCTAAAATACTTCTGCCTCCCAAGGCTCTCGGGCCAAACTCCATGCGTCCCTGAAACCAGCCTATTACATTACCCTCTGCCAATAATTCAGCCGTTTTGGCAGCTAATTCGTCAAAGTTTGCGTAATATTGATAATGCGCATCATACTTTTTAGACATCTGCTTCACGTCCATATCCGAATATTCAGGCCCTAAATAAGAACCGTGCATTTCATCTAAAGTATTTGGCGTCAGATTGCGCTCCTGATTAAAATAGATATAATTAGCGGCCAAAGCAGCGCCTAAAGCACCACCTGCATCACCTGCAGCTGGTTGGATATATACATTCTCAAAAATGTTCGTCTTCTGTAATTTACCATTTGCTACGCAGTTCAGTGCAACCCCACCTGCCATACAAAGGTTTTTAGAGCCTGTTAATCGTTTGGCTTCTTCTGCCATTTTAATTACTACCTCTTCTGTTACTTCCTGAATCGCCAGGGCGAAATCGCAATGGATTTGCTCTAGAAGGCTTTCTGACTCACGGCGTTTGAAGCCTAACAATTTCTCCCATTTATCATCAAATACCATTCGTAGGCCCGTAGCATAATTGAAATATTCCTGATTCAACCAGATTGAGCCATCGGGTTTGATTTCTACCAGAACGCTCCTGATGAGATCTACAAATTTAGCTACCTGCTCCGAACCGTGGTTACCATAAGGCGCTAAACCCATCAGTTTATATTCACCAGAGTTTACCTTGAATCCACAATAATAGGTAACTGCTGAATACAACAAACCTAATGAATGCGGGAAACGTAACTCTTTTAGTATCGTCATCTGATTACCTTTTCCGTAGCAGATAGAGGCTGTTGCCCATTCGCCTACACCATCGATTGTTAATACCGCAGCGTCTTCAAAAGGAGCAGGGTAATAAGCACTGGCCGCATGCGAAAGATGGTGCTCAGGGAAAAGTAATCTGGCTTTTCTTTTATCGTAATTTCCGATTTTTTCTAACTCTTCGTGAAGCATTCTTTTCAGAAACATCTTCTCTTTCAACCAAACCGGAATTGAAGTAAGGAATGATCTCAGCCCCCTTGGTGAGAAACCATAATAGGTTTCTAACAGACGTTCAAATTTTAATAAAGGCTTATCATAAAAGACAATAGCATCTACTTTGTCCAGAGTTACGCCGCTATATTCCAGGCAAAACTTAACTGCATTGGCAGGAAATGCCGGGTCATGTTTTATTCTTGTAAATCTTTCTTCTTGGGCTGCTGCGAGTATTTCGCCGTTTTTTATGAGAGCTGCTGCGGAGTCGTGATAGAATGCAGAAATTCCTAAAATTGTCATGTATCTATTTGCGGGAGATTTTTAGTCCGTCTATAAATTAGGTTGCAAATATAGCTATTTTAGACTCTTTCTAATATTAATTATTATTAAATATCGCAAAATTTTATTGAACAGATATTTTTAACTATTTTTGGATTATTTATTAATATTAAATATTGTGTATCAGTGAAGTCTAAAAATCTTATTTTAGGAGCCGTTTCTTTCCTTTTATTATATCTTATCCTTGAATTATTCTCACGCATTGCCTTATCATTTTTAGGTTTTTCTTTCTTCAATCCCAAGAGTTTTCTGGTAAATAATTACTATAAAGAATTACAGAAACCTTTAGAAACGAAGATAACAAAAGACGATGGTTATACTGATATTCTTATCTTGGGAGGCTCGGTTATCAGCCCTTTATGGAGCCGTATGGATACACGTCTGGATAGCTTGTTATCAAAGAAAAACGTAAGAGTATTTGATGTGGCTGTCCCCGGGCATACTTCTCTTGACAATGCCATTAAGTATGATTTATTGAAAGATAAAGAGTTTGATCTGGTGATTTATTATGAAGCTATTAATGAGAATCGTGCTAACAATGCGGCGCCGGATAGATTCAATGAAGACTATTCTCAAATGGAATGGTATCATCATATCGGGCTTATAAGAAAACACCCTGAACTCAATTTTACTACCTTACCCTATCTGCTTCATAAAGCAGTTGTTACCATAGGCCGGAAAATTACCAGAACGCCTTTCCTTGAAAATGATAATGTGCGCAAAGAAAACCGCCAGTACGGTAGTGATATAAAAACTGCAGGACCCTATAAAAAGAACCTGGAAGATATTATTGCTTTGTCGGAGAAAAAGAACGAAAAACTATTATTAATGGCTTATACTTCGTTCTTCCCGAGAGCAGATTTTCTGGGTGACCCATCTGATGCACAGTACTTTGCTAAAAATTGTGCAAGAGCCGCTATCGTGACTGTGTGGGGAGATACAAAAAATACGCAGAAAGGAATTGAAGTACATAATGATATTCTGACAAAACTGGCTGCTGAGCACAAAACCTATTACCTGGATATGCGTAAAATGGTGCCTCAGGAAGTTGACTGTTTTTGCGATATATGTCACTTAAGTGAGAAGGGCTGTATTATATTTGCAGAGTCTCTAGCCAATTATATTACTACTAATCATATTCTGGAAGATAAACCTAAGATATAGATTAATAAGATTTTTGACTGTTGTTGTAAAGAGTGAGTTTTCTCTAAAAGCAATAAGGGGATATTTGAATAAAATATCTCCTTATTGCTTTTATTCTGTTAAAACCTGAGAGTTAAGCCTATTCCATTAGATTCTGTAAAACCAAAATCTACTTTCTGTATAAATGAAGCCAGAGGTTTTTTATTCTTCAATTTGGCATTATAAATATCAGCAGAATGCTGAACTAATTCATTAGAAGACTCCATGATGCATAATCCTGCTCCGGCCAGGCCAATACCAATCAATAATTTAGGCAAACTCCGTATTGTATATTGAACTTCACGGCCTTTTACAATGGCAGTAGCATTATGACCTTTCAGCGCCACTGCTGCTAATCCTACGCCTGCAATAGTTAATGCAGGGGCTACCGGATTCATATAGTATCCCCACTTATACTTTACTTTTGGCTGCCAGGTATCTTTGTAGATGCTTAAAATTTTACTATGCGAAAGTTTAAAGCCGTTTCTATAAATTTTTGTAGTAATAAATACTCTTTTAGTAGTAAGGGTATCTAAATTCTGGGCAGAAGTATGTAAACTAATAACTACAAGAATTGACAGGACGGCTAATGATTTCATTGAGGAGTATGGTTATATTAGATATAGGACGTTTAGACTTAGCTTTCAGCTTCAACGCGTGTTACCTGATTAACACCTTCTATTTCGCCTAATTGCTTCATCAGGGTATCTAAATGTTGTGTGTCTTGTACATATAACTTTATATCACCCGTAAATATACCATCATTTGTATCAACTGCCAAAGAACGCATGTTAATATGTAGTTCGCTTGAGATAACTTTAGAAATATCCTGTATCATTCCCATGCGGTCGATGCCATCCAGATGCACGGTTGCTACAAAAGCTTTTGCCACCTGCGAAGACCAACGCGCCTTAATAACCCGATTGCCATATTGCGATAAGAGTTGTTGGGCATTAGGACAAGAGTTTCTATGGATTTTAATACCCTCATTGACTGTCAGGAAGCCAAAAACATCATCTCCCGGTATCGGATTACAACAACGGGCTAAGGTAAAATCAATTTCCTGTAAATCGTCTCCGATATAGAGTGTATCGTTGCCTTTTACTTTTTTAAACTCTTTTTCAAAACTCTTGGCATCAATAAACGCCTTATTATCAATTTCTATTTTGGCTTGTTTATTCAATCGGGCGTCTCTGTCAGCCTTAAACTTCTTAATTTCATCCGGTTGAATATAGGCCTTACCAAAAGCATAATAGAGGTCGTTATAGTCTTTTTTATTGAAATAAGCTCTTAACTGGTTAAGCGTTTCGAGGTTATTTTCCAGACCCAATAGCTTGAATCTCTTGGCAATAATCTCTTTTCCATCGCTATAATATACTTTATTTTCTTCTTTGAGTAAGTCTTTAATACGGGCTTTTGCCTTACTGGTAGTCACAAACCGAAGCCAGTCTTCTGATGGTTTCTGGTTTTTAGTGGTTAAAATCTCAACCTGGTCGCCATTTTGTAAGGTATAACTAATAGGTACCAACTGATTATTTACTTTTCCGGCTGTGCACTTCTTGCCTATATCCGTATGTATTTCAAATGCAAAGTCTAATACAGTAGCTCCCTTTCTTAATACTTTTAAATCGCCCTTAGGTGTGAAAACAAATACTTCCTCATTATAAAAATTGCCTCTGAAATCCTCTAAAAATTCAATAGCCGATTTATCACCAGATTGTAATGTTTCTCTTACCTGGTTAATCCAGCGGTCAAGCGGAGCATTCATTGAGGTATCATTGCCTTTATATTTAAAGTGAGCGGCATAACCTCTTTCCGAAATCTCATCCATGCGCTCGGTACGGATTTGTACCTCTACCCACTGGCCGGTCTGGCTCATTACTGTGGTATGCAGAGATTCATATCCATTGGCTTTCGGAATAGAAATCCAGTCTTTCAAGCGGTCAGGGTTAGGTTTATATTCATCAGTTACAATTGAATATACCTGCCAGCAGGCCGATTTTTCCTTTTCAGGTGATATATGAGTCAGAATGATTCTGATAGCAAATAAATCGAAGATTTCTTCAAATGGTGTATTCTGCTTCTTTATCTTGTTCCAGATAGAATAAATATGCTTCGGACGACCCTTAATCACAAACTCAATGCCGGCATCCTGAAGTTTCTTTTTGATAGGCTTAATAAAATTATCAATAAACCTATCGCGGGTGGCTTTGGTACTTTTAAGTTTTTGCGCAAGGTCTTTGAATATCTCCGGTTCGGTGTATTTCAGATAGAGGTCTTCTAATTCTGATTTTATTTTATACAGACCCAAACGGTGGGCGAGAGGAGCATAAATAAAAATGGTTTCATGCGCAATCTTTAGTTGTGAGTTACGTGCCATACTTCCCAGCGTACGCATATTATGCAGGCGGTCGGCCAGTTTTATCAGAATTACCCGCACATCTTCTGAAAGTGTAATAAGCATCTTCCGGAAGTTTTCGGCTTGTGCTGATGTTCCTTGTTCGAAATTGCCCGATATTTTAGTGAGACCATCGATGATGCGTGCTACTTTAGGCCCGAATTCTTTCTCAATATCTTTCAGGGTCATATCTGTGTCTTCTACCACATCATGAAGTAGGGCACAAATAATAGATGTAGCACCTAGCCCGATTTCTTCAACACAGATTTGCGCCACTTCAAGCGGGTGGTATATATAAGGTTCTCCCGATTTACGACGCATATCTTTGTGCGCCTCCATCGAAATCGTAAATGCTTTTTTTATTTGCCTGGCATCATCTCCTTTCAGGGTGGGTTTAGCCGCCCGAAGTAATCGACGATACTTCGTTAATATCTCAGCTCTTTCTTTCTCAAGATCTATCATTGGCTCAGACTGACGACTGGTTTCCACTTTTTCTGCTATTGCTCCCAATTTCTCTTTGTTTTATTGTATTCCTTAAGACTAATATAATCAATTATAAACTTTAGCGCAAATAATTCTTAAAGCAATTAATAAATTTCCACTTTGTATATACGCTGAAAAAAAAGTTTGAAAAAAAATAAAATTTTTTTGGAAAGGGGTTGACATGAACAAAAAAACTCATTACCTTTGCAGCCCGATTCAGTTACAACTGACCGGAAATGAGCGATGCGGGCGTGGCGAAATTGGTAGACGTGCCAGACTTAGGATCTGGTGTCGCAAGGCATGGGGGTTCGAGTCCCTCCGCCCGTACAGACAACCCTCTGAACCTTGCCTGGTCAGGGGGTTTTTTAATAATACCAGTTTTAGCTCCTACAAAATTTTATTTCATTCAGTTCTTATGCTGAATGTGGCGATTTTTTCAAATAAACCTCATATTCCAACATAATGGAAACAATATTCGACAAGACTTCTGCAACTAATGGCAGACTTAAAGTAAGTGTTACAGAGGCAGACTACAAGCCGGAAGTAGATAAAAAAATTAAGCAATATACAAAAACAGCACAGGTGAAAGGTTTTCGCCCGGGCATGGTTCCTAAAGAATATATCCAGAGATTATACGGTAAAAGTATTTTAGTTGACGAAGTAATCAACCTTGTTTCTAAAACTACTAACGAATATATCACTAATAATAAATTACGCGTAGTTGGAGACCCAATGCCAGACAACGAACTTTCTTCAAAAGTTGATTGGGACAATAGCAAGGAATTCTCGTTTGAATATGATTTAGGATTAGCTTCTGATTTTTCAGTTGATTTAAGCACAATTCCTGCTATAACTAATTACGAAATTGAGCCTACAGAAGAAAGAGTAAACGAGGCAATTGAAGACATTCGTCGTCGTTTAGGAAAAGATACAGAGGCAGAAGAGGTAGAAAAAGAAGATTTAGTGTTTGGTATATTGTCACAAGAATCGTCAGACACTTCAATTGTTGATGCTACTATTTCCACGGGCCGTGTACGTGAAGATGCTTTCCATATCTTCAAAGGTTTAGAGAAAGGAAGCAGCGTGAAATTTGATATTCAGTCAATCTTTGAAAATGCAAAAGATTTAGGTTTTGCTACAGGTAAAAGTGAAGAAGAAGCAGCTGCTTTGGCAGGTGAGTTTGAATTTACTGTAGAGAAAATTACAAGAGTTGCCCCTGCTGATGTTGACCAGGAGTTTTTCGATAAAGCAATCGGTGCAGGTAAAGTAACTACTGAAGAAGAATTCAGAGAAGAAATCAAGAAGATTGTTAAAGAAAACTACGAGCGTGAAAGCGATTATTTATTAGACTTTGAAGTAGAAAAAACACTTTTAGATAATATTCATATTGAATTGCCGGATACATTCCTGAAAAAATGGTTGTTGAATATCAACGAAGGTAAATTCTCAGAAGAAGATATCGAGAAAGATTATGATGCTTTTGCCCGTGGCTTACGTATGGATTTAATCCGTAATGAAGTTGCAGCCAACAACGAAATCAAATTAGAGTATAATGATATTGTTGAAGAAGTAAAAGCTGAAATGCGTAACTATTTCGGTGCTTACTCTTACGAAGGTTTGGAGGACATCATCGACAATATGGCTCGTAAGCAATTGAAAGAGAACAAAGACAACGCCGTACGTCGCTATACCGACCGTGCTTTTGGCAAGAAAGTGCGTGAGTTCCTGAAAGCAAACCTGACAGTGGAAAAGAAAACTGTTAAAGTTGACGAATTCAATAAAATTGCAGAAGAAGTTTACGCTTAATCTTTTGTGATTGAACTCATATAGAAAATGCCCGTAGTATAAACTGCGGGCATTTTTTGTAATAGATTGATTTGACTGAATATTATGAAATCAATACATTTCCAGTCATTTCTTTTGGTATTTCTACACCCATCAAAGTCAGAATGGTAGGGGCTATATCACCGAGTTTACCGTCTTTTACCTGATAGCGGTCTGTTTTATCTACTATAATACAAGGCACTAAGTTAAGCGAGTGCTGTGTATTTGGTGTTTTATCGTCATTTATCATATAATCGGCGTTGCCGTGGTCGGCAATTACAATTGATGTATAACCGTTTTCAAGCGCTGTTTCTACGACTTGTTCCAGACATTTATCAACCGCTTCAACGGCTTGTACTACTGCATTGAATACGCCAGTATGACCAACCATGTCAGGGTTAGCGAAGTTCAGACAAACAAAATCAACTTCGTGTTTCTGTAATTCCGGAAGAATTGAATTATCAATATCATAAGCAGCCATTTGTGGTTTTAAATCATAAGTAGGCACATCTTTTGGCGATGGACACAACAAACGGCTCTCACCTGCAAATGGTTCTTCACGACCACCCGAGAAGAAGAATGTTACGTGAGGATATTTTTCAGTTTCTGCAATACGAATCTGTTTTTTACCTGCTCTTTCCAAAACCTCTCCCAATGTATTAGTCAGATTATCTTTCTCATAAATTACATGTACATTATGGAAAGACTCATCATAATTAGTCATAGTGACATAATACAATTGAAGCGCTTTCATTTCATATTCAGGGAAATCCTGTTGGGTCAGTGCCATCGTGATTTCACGGCAGCGGTCGGTGCGGAAGTTGAAGCACAATACCACATCGCCGTCCTGGATCAATGCGAGCGGAGAACCGTCGGCATTGGTAGCG
>CBIHRH010000109.1:0-10383 GCA_966212365.1 uncultured Emticicia sp.
ATTTACCAACGAAGAAGAAGTGGCAGTGGGCTTAGAGAAAGTAGTACCTTTTGCCCTTGAAACCCAATTGATTGAACGCGGAGCTAAATTTGAAAAATCAGGCCTATGGCAATCGCACGTGGCCGTCGACAATCGTGTCGTAACTGGACAAAACCCTCAATCTGCCAAAGCAGTAGGAGAAGCAATTTTAAAAGAATTAAACAAATAATTAATTTCAGAATAGCAGGTGGAAACGTATATTCACTAATTCGCCATTCATAATTCATCATTATCATGGACTTACATTTAAACAATAAAACAGCATTTATCAGTGGCTCAACAGCCGGAATTGGCTTTGCCATAGCAAAGAGATTATTAACCGAAGGGGCAGAGGTAATCATTAACGGCCGCACGCAGGAAAGCGTAGATAAAGCTATACAAGAACTGCAAACACTGACCAATAGCAGAAAAGTATCAGGTATTGCCGCAGATTTTACCAGAGTAGAAGAGATTAACAATCTGATTAGCCAATTGCCGCAGATAGATATATTGATTAATAATACTGGTATTTTTGAGCCCAAACCATTCGCCGAAATACCTGATGAAGATTGGTATAGATTCTTTGATATTAATGTAATGAGCGGCGTTCGCCTATCAAGACATTTATTCCCCAAGATGTTAGAAAAGAATTGGGGGCGTATTCTTTTCATTTCCAGTGAAACCGGATTATCTCCTGCCAGTGAAATGGTGCATTATGGCATGACTAAAACCGCTCAACTATCAATCAGCAGAGGAATGGCTGAATTGACCAAAGGTACTAATGTGACCGTCAACTCAATTCTACCGGGACCAACCAAATCAAGAGGTGTGGGTGGATTCATTAAAGACCTTTCAGTAGCAGGGAATATGGGTATTGATGAGGTAGAACAGAATTTCTTCAAAGAAACAAGACCAACTTCACTCTTGCAACGCTTTGCCGATGTATCTGAAATAGCCGATACCGTGGCATACTATGCAAGCCCGTTATCATCCGCTACTAATGGTGCTTCGATAAGAGTAGATGGTGGTATCTTGAAATCGATTGTTTAGATAATTCTCATGACAACTATCCTGATAAAGTTGAAATAAGCGTTTGATACTTATTTCAACTTTATCAGGATACTTTCTGTTCCGCTATGTTTCATTTCAATGGTTGTATTAAAAGCCATTAGTTTTATATCTCCTGCAGGTGTTATGGCAGTGATGAGTTCTTTGCCATCATCAAATGTAATGACCACCATTTCTTTACCGGTTGGGTCTTTTTTAATTTCAATTGTGGGATTCATAAATTTAAAGTTTTGTGTGAATGGATACTTACTTATAACTATTAAGCCCAAGATTTGTTTCAGGTCATTTTGAAATTTGCAGTATGAGATTTTGGCTCTATTAATAAACAAAACAGCCTCAACTTTACGGTGAGGCTGCAATCTATAAGAAGTCTATTAAAAACAGTTGCTAGTCAAGCCATTGGCATCAAATGTTGTTGAATAAGTGCCTTTTTTAGCATCATACGATACCACTAATATCAAGCCCACTTTGCCGGCTCTTTTAGGAGAGCAATATTCAAACAGATAATAACTATTGGCTTCTCCTTTAACCACTCGGGCCAATTCGATGAATTTTGCTTCCAGTTCGTTTTTATTTTGTGGGAAAACAGCCCCATTCTTGCCAATAGAAGTCAATACTGGTTTATCAATTTCAGTTCCTAGTCCAATCGTAAATAATGATACTTTAGCGTTAGCCCCACTTACCTTGTTCAATGCCACTTGCTTAGAATAACGTGCTGCCTGGTCGGTTCCATCAGTGAATATAACTATCGAAAACGCTGAAATATAACTTTCCTTCTGCAAATCCTTTAAGCGTTGCTCGGCTTTATCAACCGATTTGATAACTGCGCCATATAAATCAGTCGATGGGTCTTTTGAGATACTGGCACTCAGGTTTTGCACCGCATTAGTTAGCTGACTTTTATCAGATGTAAAATCAACTAATGTATTCAGTTTATCTTCTCCGTCAAACCAGGCGATACTCACCAGGTAAGAATCATCACCTGAGGTAGTAATGATATTATTGATAAAACTGATAGTTGAGCTTTTAAGCTGAGTCAGGGCCGTAGAAGTAACGCTGGCACTTAAGTCCAACACAATCAAAGTATTATGTCTGAATTTCTGCGGGCTAGGAGAAAATTGTTTGTTCGCCTCACTTTCAGAAATCGCATTCGCGCATTCATCATTAGAGCCTTGCTCGTATACTTTAAAATTTCCTGTCGTTAAACCGGAAACCGGTAGGAACCTGCTTGAATTCTCGTTTACCTTCAAAATCATACTCAGTTTGCTGCTACCGGGTACAATTTTTGGTGCTGAAATAGCTGTGATAACCAGATCGTTGTAGAAAATATTAGGACAATTGCGGTTGGGGTCTGGTTCGCATGAATTAAAAAGGAAGGCACAAATGATTAGTAATCCGCCAAGGAAAATCTTCTTTGTCATGGTGAAAATAGGTTTTATTTAGTATAAGCACGTAAAAGTCTTGCAAATTAAATACTTCTATTGGTAGGTCTCTGCATTTCTAACGAAAAATAACAGCAAATGTGATAAGGAGTAGAGAATATTAAATTTATCGGTCAGGTTATACATAAGTATTAAAGGCAATTA
Organism: uncultured Emticicia sp.; assembly: GCA_966212365.1. Classification (GTDB taxonomy): domain Bacteria; phylum Bacteroidota; class Bacteroidia; order Cytophagales; family Spirosomataceae; genus Emticicia. The sequence continues at coordinate 2,673 of CBIHRH010000109.1, forward strand.
TTAACAGACTTCAGGTTGCTCAAAAACTTTAATTTTGCAGAATTAATAACTGACTTTCAACCTCTTAATGTTTTTTTAATTGGTAGTTTCGGCTTGATTCGATAAGTTTGAAGAAGTTTAGAAGATAAAATCATTACCACAAGATTTGTGTACCATATTCTTTAGGAATAAGATGGTATAGAAGATATAATCTGAAAAAGGTTGAAAAGAACTTAATAAACGTACGCTTATTAAGGCTGTTCGTTCCATAGGACAGTTAAATTGTTAATTGTTTGATTAAGGAAATACCTCTGCTCATGGTGGAGGTATTTTTTGTTTAGGAAATATAAATCTTATTACTCACTTGTGATCCATTGCCTGAACCTCAAAGTATTTCCACTGGGGTCGGTCACATAAAACTCTCTGGCACCCCATGTCTGGTCTATTGGGCCTTGATGCACAGGTGAGTTGGCTTTAGCTGAGGTATCAAGACCACGGTCAAGATAAAATTGAAATCTTTCATCAATATCAGTTACCGGAATGTTCACAACGCTACCATAAAGTGTATCACTCTCGTGTGAGGTTAGTTGTAATTCAGCACCTTCATTGATTAAATCTACTACCGGATCATCAGCCGTTTCTTCTGGATATTTCTGTTTGAAATCTAATACCTTTGTATAGAAGTCAATAGCTTCCTGCATATTGCGGACTTTGAAGAGGGGGATTAGTTTCATCTATTTTGTACAGTTTAATTACAATTAACTTCTAAACCTAATTAGAGTCCTGAATATTTATAAACGGAATTATTACAAAAATAGCTTTATTTAATAGGTTAATTTATCTAAATGTGACTATTTGTAATAAAAGAGTGAATATTTTCTAAACCTATATATGGGATTGTAATATATATTTATGAGACAGCTACATTCGAAGATTACAACGCAGCCTGACTCAAAAAAGATAGCTTTGCAGGGCGAATTATAATTTTTAAACATGTTCTAATATAGGAAAAGATTAAACTAAAGTAACTTTAGTATTTATTTTATTAATAATATGCCATAAAATAAAAAACTACACCTTCTTTAATTTAAAATGATTATAATTACGGAATCGCAAGAGGATAATAATTTCTTTTTTAGTATTCATTAGGTTATTAGAATCTTCGTGCATTAGACAGATATTAGTAATTTTATGAATAAATGATAACTACTTATTATCATCAATGAACACAGATATCGAATGGCTATTTGAAGAGGTGTATAAAATCCAATTTGTAAATCCAAATAATCAATTATTCTTTTTGTCAGATTGGGACAGTGAGATTCAAGAAAGTACTGATTTTAGTGACCTTTTAAAGGAATCTTATAATCGTGCTTGTCAACGGTCTTTCAAATATTCTTTTGCATATGAACAATTCAATTTGAAGCAAGAAATTGCTGAATTTGCTTCTTCTTTTTATGATTTAAAGATACCTTTAGATTGTTTAACATTAATGCCAACAGCAACTCAAGCAATTTATTTGTCTATAAAAGCTTTGAATAATTTAGGGAAAAAGAGGTATTTGGTATTTTCACCGGCATATTTTGCAACTATTAATTCATTAAATGAAACAGGTAGTTATATTGATTATTCAAAATTAGAACAGATTATTTTGCATCAATTTATAGATTGCATCATTTTAACCGACCCCGTATTTAGTGCTGGAATTGAATTTTCAAACCAGGATTACGAAAATTTCAGTAGAATTATAGAAAAATTTAACATTTTTTTACTTGTTGATTATTCCTTAGGAGGATTACATTGGAATACTAATGAATTAGCAATCTTTAATTATAATAAATTAAGAGAACTTTTAAAAACGGATAACTTCTTATTCATAGATTCATTGTCAAAGAGGCTACAATTAAACGGAATTAAGTTCTCTTTAGTTTTAGGATCGAGTTCAACGATTGACGAAATAGATACTCTTTCAGAGAATATTTATGGTGGATTAAATAGCATTCAAGTTGAAATTATAAGTAAACTGTATTCACATAGTAGTTTTAATGTTATACTCGATATGCACAAACGTCATCTTAATAAAATTCAGGCTAACTATAGATTAATTAAAACATTTTTAAGCGATTATCCTTATACAATAGCTAAATCAAATAGTGGTAGTTTTACGATTATATATCATAATAATCTCACTTTCAATGATATAGATACCAAATCAATAATTTTGGATTTCTTAAGGAATGATAAGATTATTGTAATACCTAATAATCGTTTTTCCTATTTTGACGAAAACCAATTTGGTTGGAGAATAAATCTATCAAAAAAACCGCAAGAATTAATCCCCGCCATTGGAAAATGTATTGGGAAAATATTTAGCACCTTCAATAAGTGAAAGAAGCTCTTGAGCTTTTGACAATGGCACAGCAGAATCTTTTATAGCCTGTTCAGAGATTATTTGGACTGCTTTTATTTCATTCAATTTCTCAATATTTAAAGCATTTTTTGCCTCTAGTTGAAGTTTTCTATTAATTGACCAATCAACAAAAATGTGTCCTATAGTATTACTGATTCCCCGAATTTGTTTTACCCCCCTTTTTAAAATGTTTAAAAGCCAGAGTGCTACGGTAGCATAGATTACTATTTCATAAACTACAGATCCCTTTCTTTTACCAGCAATAATATATACATCGCTGGGAGTTAAACTTGGAGAAATAAAATTTGCTAAGAATTTATCTAACTCTTTGATGAAATATTGTTCGTTTTCATTTGAAACAGTAATTTCAATAAAACCTAAATTTGCGTTTGAAGTATTAATAAATTCATTATTTAATTCATATACATCAAAAAGATTTTTAATATTTTGAGTATAGTTTGAAATTAGAAGTTGCTCGTCAAGGGATAAGGTTTGAGTTGGAAAACTATCAAAGAATGCTATAAATTTAAAATAATCATCTAAAATTAAGCAATCTGAATTATAATAAAATTCAAAAATTCTAAATATTTTTTCCAATTGATATGACCTAATTAAGAAATTTTCTTCATTCAATAGTTGCTGCAAAATTTTCTTCGTTAACTCATATATAGAAACTTTTTCGTTTAATAAGACATTTCTTTGAATAAATAGATTAATAGCTTCATAGTAACGCCTATTTTCTAAACAAATCCTCAATAAATTATCTATAATTTCATGTTTTTGCATTTTTAAATTAATCAATTTTCCTCTATATTTAAGTTTTATCTTATCAAGATAATTCCCTTTAAAAAAGTATGACCCTAAATAGTCGGCATCAATAATTAGATTTTGAAAAGAGCAATTACTAAAATATAGATTTATTGCTGTCATATTGGAAAAGTCGACGTCTCTAATATCACACTCTTCAAACTTAATCTCATCAAGTGAACTTTTAGTGAATTTTGAGGTATGCAGCTTGCAATCTTTGAAGTTTGTATCTTTAATTGTCGCATCATGGAATTTTGCCTCTTCTATTTCACAATTTTGAAAGTACAATCTACTACAAGTTACCGATTTAAATATTGAATTGTCAATTACTGATCTTTCAAAAAAACTATTATAAAGCTCCGTATGCTGAAATAAGCATTCTTTAAATCTCGTACTTATTATGATCGAATCTATTAAGTCTGCTCTTGAGAAATTATTCTTATAGAAAGTTGAGTTTAAAAACTTTGACCCTCGAAAATCGCTCCTAAAAAAAGAAATTGGTTCTTTATCCTTAAGCAAATTAATTTCTTCAAATAAATACCCTTGAAAGTTTTCCTTAACTCTCTTAATATTACCGGTATTATAAAACTTTTGTTTGCTTACTAATTGGCTCATTGATAATAAGTAGTTATCAATAACTCGTTATTATCAGCTCAGCTTAATTTTTTTTCTTGGATGTTTATCAAGCAATAGTTGTCTTTGTTTTTCTTTATTTACATGCGTGTAAATTTGGGTAGTACTAATTGAACTATGACCGAGCATCGATTGAATATATTTTATATCTACATCTTGCTCAAGTAAAAGCGTAGCAAAGGAATGCCTGAAAACGTGTGGAGTAATATTTTTTGAAATGTCAGCTTCTTTTGCAAGATTTTTTACAATATTTCGTATAGATTGGTCAGAGAGTTTTTTGTTTAATCTATTAATTAGAAAGTAACCAACCTTTTCGATTTGTTTCCTGAATATTTTTTGATAAGTCTTCAATATTCGAATACTGTCAGGATTACATATCTGTATTATTCTTTCTTTACTACCTTTTCCGGTAATTGTTATAGTGCCTGATTCAAGATTAATTGCATTTGCTGAAAGATTAGCTATTTCTGATACACGTCCACCAGTAGCGAACAACAACTCAATTATGGCAATTTTCGTTACAATAAAATTGGAGCTTGGCTTATTGGGTTTAATAATAGACTTTCTTGCACTATAGGCTTTCTGAAATATTTTAGAAACTTCAGTAAGACTCATTACTGTCGGTAATTGTTTGGGCTCTTTAATTTTAATCCTCATTTTCCGAAAAGGATTGCTATCAAGCTGACCTTCATATTCTAGATAGTTAAATAAAGCTTTTGTCGAGGCTATTTTCCTCTTAGTGGAGCTTGGCATCAAGTTGGACATTGAGTCAATATAACTTCTTAATTCAACCTTGCTTATTATTTTTAAATCTTCTGAATAATTATTCTCATTCAAAAATTTTTTAAATTGTAAAAGGTCCGTTTCATAAGCTTTAATGGATTTAGAGCTTAAATTTTTTTCGATTCGACAATGAGATAGGAAGTCAGTTATAGCTAGAGAAAGTTTTAACATTTTGGATAGGGTTTAGTTAGATAGCAAGGTGGGGATGGAAATTCTCCAATAAACAAAAAAAAGCCAAGATTTCTCTTGGCTTTTCGTTTTCTGAGCCCCCAGCCGGGATCAAACCAGCGACCTACTGATTACAAGTCAGTTGCTCTATCAGCTGAGCTATGGAGGCATTTATTTCTGATTTCAGCGCTTCGTGTGACCGTTGTTCTGATTTCGTGATGCAAAATTACGGGTTTCAGCTATACTACGCAAGCGTTTTTTTGAAATATTTTTTAACAATTTCTTAACTCGCTGAATCCCAGCGAGTTAAGAAATAAAATATTTTTAGTTGGCTGCAACAATGATTTTCAACTTCTGTTTCAATTCTGCCAATTCTTTTTCAGCACCTTTTATCTTCTCTTCGTATTCAGCACGAACAGCGGCAGCGTTTTTAGAACGTGCAAAGAACTCGATATTGTTTTGCCATAAGTTGATATCATCTTCCAACTTCTTCATCTTTCTGCGTATATCGTTTTCTTTCTTATCCAGCTCTTTCGAGTTGCCTTTGTCACCTTTCAAGGTTACGTCTACCTCGTTTTGCAACAACATCTTCTCTTTTTCAGAGCCGCTCACACCTGAGCTGGCTTTTACATAAGCATTGATGGCATCAACAAATCGACGTTGAATATTCTGCATTTCTTTGCGAGGTACAAAGCCTATCTCGTTGTAACGAGATTTAAAGCTACCTAATTTGCCTAAGTCCGCTTCACCTGCTTTGGCTGCCGCTTCAATCTCTTCGCAAAGGGCTACTTTTTGTTGCAGATTAGCTTCGTATTCTTTCTCTACCTCATTGCCTTTCGCACGTTTGCCATTAAAGAAGGCATCGCAAGCTTTTTTGAAACGGTCGTAAATTTTATCCTTGAATTTCTCTGGTACATGCCCAATCGTCTTCCAGGTTTTTTGTAATTCTACAACTCTATCAGTATTGGCAGGAGAGAAGTCGCCTGACTCCAACAATACTTCTACTTGTTCGCACAATGAAGTTTTGGCTTTCAGGTTGCTTTCTCTTTCAGCTTCCAGTTTATTAAAGAATTCACCTTTATTACGGAAGAAAGTCTTCAACGACGACCAGAATTCACGGCTGATTTCCTTGCCTTTTTCTTTAGGCATAGCGCCTTTAATGCCGTTCCATTGATCCTGAATTGCCAATATCTCTTTGGTTTTGGCGTTCCATTCGTTGATACTATCTGTGTTGAACTGAATATAAGGTTTCAGATTCTCTACCAAACGAGATTTTGCCTGGAATATTTCTTCCTGCAAAGCCCCTGCTTGGGAAGATTGCTCTCGACGTTTATTATGAATAATATCGAAAGCAGCTTTCAGGCGTTTCCATAGTTCGTCTTGCGCTTCACGTTGTGCCGGGCCAATGTGTTTGTATTCTTCCAGCAAATCATTTGCCTGGCGCAAAGTAGTATTGCTCAATCCGCTTTCTTCCAAGGTCTTGGCTATGGCTTCAATGCGTTCTACTATTTCGGTTTTAGCAGTCAGATTTTTTTTACGATCCAGGTCTTTAAGTTCGTTCTGGATATGACGGATACTGAAATATCTGTCAACCAAAGCGTTATAAGCCGACCATAGAGAAGTATTATGCGGAGAATTAACATTCCCGGCAGTTTTCCAGTCTTCCTGTAATTTCTTGAATTCCTGCCAGTTGTTTTTAGAGCCGCCTTGTTCTTCCTGCTCTACTATTTCGCGCAAACGTTGCAATAAATTGGTTTTGCGTTCGAAATAATCTTCTTTCTGGCGTTCTATTTTCTGGAAGAAACTGTTTTTCGCATCACGGATTTGCGCATACAATGATTCAAAACGTACTACATAGTTATCGTTTTTGAAATCAAAGCCTTCGTTATTACCGTTTTCTGCAATATATTTTTTTAATGCCTCCGATTTATCACGTGCTTTCAGGTCATCAAATATTGGTTTGATTTCCTTCATTACGTTGTCGGCATTTTTAACGTCTGAAATATTCACGCCCTCGGCCTTAATAGAAGCCAATAGTTTTTCACCCAGATCTACAAAATCCTTTTTAGAGAAACTACTGTAATCTACCTCTTCACCATGATGAGCAGTTGCTTCTTCTTCAATTAGATCCACTGTCTGCGGAAGCTCTTCAATCACGGCCTCTTCCGGCTCAACAGGTTTTGGTGATACTTCTACCATTACCGTCGGGTCGTTGCTTACTACAATTTCCTCCATTGGGCTTTCATCTTCACCTAAAACAGGCTTTGAAATTTCTTCGGTTGCAGCATCTACATCAGTGGTGATGGCAACATTTTCAATAGGAGCTTCTGCGGTATCCAAAGCAGCTGTAGCAGGCTCATCAATAGTAGTATCTACGATTGAGGGTTCAGTTGTAGCGGATACTGGGGTTTCTTGTGTGCTTTCAGCAACGGGCGCTTCATCTTTCACCTCTTTTGTGCTGTCTTCAACAGTTTCATCAGTCGAAGTGTCGATGGAATCTTTCGGTTCGTTCATAATTTCTTTAGAGTCTTGAGTATTGGCCGAAGCCTCTGCATCTGTTAAAGACGAATCTTTCACTTCAGCAGCATCAGTAACGGGTTCTGCTAAATCCAATTCTTTATGCGTCATTTGTAATTGTTACGATTCGTAGTAACGTGGAATGTTTTCATTAGATTTGCAAATGTAATAAATATACAAATACTTTTGCCTAACAATCCACGCAGAGTATGTCTAAAAATTATTATTCGGAAAAAAATGGTGCTATTTCCATCCGAAAACACAATATTTATGCTAACTCTGTTATGATAAAAAATAAATCCGCTTATATTTATATACGTAAAAAAAGCCTAAAACGTTGCAAAAAATGAATAAAAAAAAAGACGTCGCCGCGCTTCGACTCAATTATGTACTCAACGAATTAGTTGAAGAAAA
>CBIHRH010000110.1:0-10359 GCA_966212365.1 uncultured Emticicia sp.
TGTTCAAACATATCTACGAAAAATCGAAGGCAAAAAATCAGGAGTTTATCTTAGGTATGGAACACGGAAATGCCTTCAAAGGATTAGAGGGAGAGAAGAAACTGATAGAAGCCTATAGATGGAGCGATAATTTCTAAAATGCTAATCGAGCAGTTTAAATAAAAATTAAGGTATCAGCTGATAAAACGCTGATACCTTTTTTTGTTATTGGTGCTAAATGAAATTCGTTGTAAAATAAAAAAGCCTTATCCGCTAATTAACGAATAAGACTTTTCTATTATCTGATACTAAAAATTATTTCTTAGTTGTATCAGCTGCAGCTGTAGTATCAGTTGTAGCAGTTGTATCAGGAGCCATAACTGAAGTAGCAGTTGTATCTACAGTTGTAGAATCAGCAGAAGTTTCAGTTTTAGATGTACAAGCAGCTAGAGAAGCCATACCAGCTACGAATAAGATTGCAAATACTTTTTTCATTTCTTTATGATGTTTTAAGAATTGGTTCTTAATAATTATTTCTTAGTTGTATCAGCAGCAGCTGTAGTATCAGCTGTAGCAGTTGTATCAGCAGGAGCAACAACTGTAGCAGTTGTATCTACTGTAGTAGAATCAGCAGAAGTTTCAGTTTTAGATGTACAAGCTGCAAGAGAAGCCATACCAGCTACGAATAAAATTGCAAATACTTTTTTCATTTCTTTATGATGTTTTTAAGGTTTGAAACGCATTGCAAATTTAAGTTTATTTTAAGATATGAAGCAAGTGTTTCTTAAATTTTTTTTAAAATCACCTTAAATATGACTTAAGAAATCAATAATGTCTTGGTTTTGTCCAATTTTTAGCGAGGGTTGCGGGTTTTTATTTTATCATAAATGCCTGTACTTCTAAAGGTGAGAAACTTATGGCCGAAGTAATTGGCCAGGAAACTAAAGCCCATTCCAACTACGTGAGAGCCTTTTTCACGAACAAAGAGAGAGTATTGTGCAAAATATCTATTCGCCACGTGGTCGAAAGTAAGAGAAGAAATACCTACCTGTATACCCCAGGCAACTAATGCAATAATTAAAAATTTAACAGATTCACGTCGGGTATTGCCCGATTCTTTGGCAGAAAAAGCAAAAACTTTGGCAGGAATAAAGCTTACAACAGTGGCCGTCAGATAACCAGCCGAAACGCTCAGATTAAATGCTGGCTTATCTGCAAAGCCCAGATATAGAAAAAGCGATTTATAGGGGATTTGTGTGATAAAGTTTGTGTCGGCACCTAAAATAGCTGTAAGGAAAAAAGAAATGAAACTCCTTAATTCCTTACTTTTTATTTTTTCTAGTATTTTTAACAAGATTGTATGTTTTAAAGTATGCTTTTAATCACATTACATTAAGCTACGTAGTAAGTCAGGGAAAAGTCCAAGCAGAATGGAACCGAATGTAGTGATTCCGAGAATTATCTTATAGAAAGGTTTTAAGCTAATTCTTTCGCCCTCGCTTTCTCTCATGTAAGCAGCAATAATTGGTTTGAAATAATAATAGATACCAACTGCTGACATTAGAATAGCTACTACTAATAACCAGATATGCCCTCTGAAAGCTGCATCTGAGAATACATAAAATTTACCCCAGAAACCTGCTGTTAAAGGAATACCTGCCAGTGAAAGCATAGATATTGCTAAAATAAAGGCAAGGAACGGGTTTCTCTTTGACAGTCCATTCAATACAGTAATGCTCTCATCAGGACGTCCATCAACCAGCTTTTCTTTTGATACTGCCATCAATACACCAAACGCACTAATAGTAGCCAAAGAATAGGCTAATGAATAGAATACGATAGAATCATCTGATTTATTGCTTAAACCCACTATTGCCATCAACATATATCCGGCATGTGAGATACTCGAAAAGGCAAGCATGCGTTTAAAGCTACCTTGCGATACTGCCGTAACATTGCTGATGATTAAGCTCAATACTGTCATAATAATCACCATTACCCACCAGAAGCTATAAAGTGGCGAGAAAGATACTTCTAATATGCGATAGATAGCGGCAAATCCGGCTGTCTTTACAATAGTCGACATAAAAGTTGTGAAGATAGTCGGAGCACCTTCGTATACATCAGGAGTCCAGAAGTGGAATGGTGCTGCAGATACTTTAAATAATAAGCCAATTAATAAAAAAGTAACACCTACATACAGATACACGGAAGAGTTTCCTGTTGATACCAGTTGCATTATTACAGTACGGGCAGCATCAATATTAAACGAGTAATTGGCACCATATAGCATGGCAATACCAAACAACATAATACCCGTAGCAAAAGACCCCATTAAGAAATACTTAAGGGCAGCTTCGTTTCCTCTAAGATTACGTTTATCACTTCCGGTCAATACATACATCGAAACAGAAAGAATCTCAACTCCTATAAAAAGCATAATCAGATTCTGGAATCCTGTCATCATAATAGCTCCTACCAACGAAAACTGTAAGATGGCGAAGTACTCTGCCGGTTGTGCATGGTCGTCGTCAATAAAACCTTTTGATAATGCGATAATCAGGAAGGCAGAAAGCAGGATAATGGCTGATAGCAGGATAGTAAAGTTATTTACCTGCAACATATTGTTGAAGTACAAGCCCGGTTTGTCCCAGTCGTAAAAATTGGATAAAAAGGCAAGTGTTACAAAAAATAAGGTAGCAGGAAGTAAAACTTTCTTAGATTTAAGAAAACCTAAGAAAAGGGTAATAATTCCGGTAATAGAAAGTACGAGTATTGGATACATAATATCTATTGAGCATTATCAGTTCGCGACTGTCGGGCGTGAACTGTAAATTAAGGATGAATCAGTTGTAATAAACTATTGACCGCAGGTTCAGTAATTTTCAAAAACACATTAGGGAAAATACCCATCAGTAAAACCATAGCAGCTATGGGCAATAAAACGGCTATTTCAGTACCTTTCACATCGCTGAATCTGGCTGTAGTGTCATTGCGTTCGCCAAACATAGAGCGTTGCATCATGCGTAGCATGTACACAGCACCCAGAATGATGGTCAACCCTGCTATACCGCCTAGCCAGGCATTTTTATCAAATACGCCTTTCAGTAATAAAAATTCTCCTACAAAACCATTGGTTAAAGGCAAGGCTACACTACCCAACATGATAATCATGAAATAGATACTGAGTGCCGGAGTATTTTGGGTAATACCGCCCAGAGAGTTTAAATCTCTTGTATTAGTGCGGTCGTACATGATTTTTACGATGAAGAATAAACCTACTGCATTGATACCATGTGCTACCATTTGTAATAAAGCACCCTGGATACCACTTAATGTGCCTGATAATACACCCGCTGCCATTAAGCCCATATGAGCAAATGACGAATAGGCAATCAGACGTTTGATATTATTTTGCTGAATAGCAATCACCGAACCATAAATCAAACCGATTACTGATAGTATCATGGCTATTAAGCCAAAGTTAGATACACCTATCGGAGCTAATGGTAATAAGATGCGGATTAACCCATAAACCCCCATTTTCGACAATAAACCAGATAATAACATGGTAGCCGCAGTTGGCGACTCGCTATAAGTATCCGGTTGCCATGTATGGAAAGGTAATACAGGCATTTTGATAGCAAAGGCTATAAAGAAAGCCCAGAATAACAGGTTCTGACTGGTAGGCGAAAGAAATTTAGCCGCAGTATATAACTCCTGAATATTAGAGGTAGATGCTTTTATGTATAAATACACAACAGCCACCAACATGAATAAACTTCCAAACATGGTATAAACAAACATTTTGAAAGTAATTCTTGGTGCGTTTTCTCCCCCCCAGATAGCTGCTAAAAAATACACTGGTATCAGGGCAACTTCGTAGAAGAAATAGAATAGGAAAATATCTTTTGCCATAAAAACACCCATCAAAGCCGCTTGCGCCAATAAGATAAGCGAGTAGAATGATTCGTGTTTTTTATAGCTATACTTAAACGTAGAAAGAACAATCAACGGTACTAAGAAACCTGTCAGAGCAATCATTAGTAAGCTGATGCCATCAATTCCTAAATGGAAATTGATTTTCAAATCTTTCATCCAGGCATATTTGACTTCTATAATCGCTTGAGAATCATAAGTAAGAAAAGCGTATGCAGCTACCGCAAATTCTGCAAGTGAAGTCAATAAAGCTACATTTTTTGATACTCCAGCATTACTACCTCTTAATAGAAACAGTAAAAGACTGCCAATAAGGGGAATTAGTATAAGGATTAGTGCTAACATCCGGAATTATTTTTAAATTTTTAAGTCGTAATGTTCAGTTGGACGTCGTGTTATTTTATCCCAACGAATGCTTTAATTGTTTCTAGAACCTGATACCCTAAGTTGATACCTAGTATTATTGTAATACCGATTACCATCGCAAATAAATAGAAGCCTGTTCCTCCGGCTTGTAGTCTGCGAGTAAGATTGCTGAATGAATTTACTAAATTACCTACTCCACGGACTATCGCATCAAAACCTTTAGGCTCAAATATATTCACAAAGAAATTCGATAAGCTTTTCACCGGATTCACAAAAACCGCCCAGTAAGTTTCATCAATATAGTATTTGTTGTAAATCACTTTTTGAACGCCTGTAATTTCGCTGTCTTCCACTGGTACATTTTTGCTGCCACCAAATCTGGTATAAGCTGCAAAAATAGAGATTACTGCTGCTGCTACCGAAATACCCATCAGCATCCATTCTGTTGAATGATCTATTGGATGTGCACCAAATTCAGGATTAACCGCTTTAGAACCTTCATAAATCGGGTTTAGGAAATCTGCTAAAGCATGAGGAAAATGGAAGATTTCGGGCATACCGATGAAACCACCAACCACAGATAGCGCTGCTAAAACCATTAAAGGGATAGTCATACTGGCTGGAGACTCATGTAAATGATGCTCTTGCTCATGTGTACCTCTGAAAGAACCTGTAAAGGTCAGGAAGAACAGACGGAACATATAGAATGCCGTCATCATTGAACCAATTACAGCCAATACCCACATCAATTTATTATGCTCGTATACATGCGCTAAGATTTCATCCTTAGAGAAGAAGCCTGCGAATGGAGGAATACCTGAGATAGCAATAGTGCCAATCAGGAAGGTAATGGCAGTAACTTTGATTTTGCTCCATAAGCCACCCATGCGGCGGATATCCTGCTCACCACTCATCGCGTGAATTACGCTACCAGCACCTAAGAACAACAAAGCTTTAAAGAAGGCGTGTGTAACAACATGGAAGAGACCTGAAGTATAGGCAGATACGCCCAACGCCATAAACATATATCCCAATTGACTGACAGTAGAGTAAGCCAATACTTTCTTAATATCATTCTGGAAGATACCAATCGTTGCAGCTAAAACAGCAGTGGCAACACCAATCCAGGCTACAAATTCTAATGTTTCAGGAGCAAGCGTATACAAAATGTTCGAGCGAACAATCATATAAATACCAGAGGTGACCATGGTAGCCGCGTGGATTAGGGCTGATACAGGAGTAGGACCGGCCATCGCATCAGGTAACCAGGTATATAAAGGTATCTGTGCCGATTTACCCATCGCACCGATAAATAGGAAGCCAGTAATAGCAATGATAGTGCTATCGCCTACGGTTAAGCCTTTAGCTTTTTCGAATACTTCTGAGTATTCAACCGAACCGAAGTTTAATATGATTAGGAAAATACCAATCAGAAAGCCTAAGTCACCTATACGGTTCATAATGAAGGCTTTTCTGGCGGCATTGCCATATTCTGTATTTTTATTCCAGAAGCCGATGAGTAGGTAAGAACATAAACCAACACCTTCCCAACCGATAAACATCACGATATAATTTGAACCCATTACCAATAGCAACATCGAGAATAAGAACAAATTAAGAAAAGACATAAACTTGCCATATCCTTCATCATCGTGCATATAACCCATTGAGTACATATGTATAAGTGTACCTACACCTGTAATCACAAAGAGCATAATGATTGACAGCTGGTCTATCTGAAATGAAAAGTTGATTTGCAATGAGCCGACAGTAATCCAGTCGGAAACATTGATCAGAATAGGCTGGTTGGTTTCTGCGAGTTGGTTATAGGCTATTACAGTACCAATGAATGATAGTAAAGAAGCCCCAACACCAATTGGTCCGGCTAAGCTGGTAGGAATTTTACGAAACCCAAGACCGTTGATTAAAAAACCAATGAGTGGAAATAAAGGTATTAGAGTAATGATTGACATATATTAATAACCTCAGCCTCAAAGGCATGGTAAATAAGGTTTAAAAACTAGTATATCTATATTAATGAAGAGACTCACCACTTCAATTTGTCTAACAAACCGACATCGATAGAACGGATATTTCTATAAATCATCACGATAATAGCCAGACCAACGGCTACCTCAGCCGCAGCGACTGCCATAATAAAAAATACAAAAACCTGCCCCGATGCATCGGCACGATAAGAAGAAAACGCTATCAATAAAAGGTTAACAGCATTAAGCATTAACTCGATTGACATAAAGATGATGATAGCATTACGGCGTATCAATACACCCACGACCCCAATGATGAATAAAATACTTGCCAATAAGACATAATTTAACAAAGGAACGGTCTGGATAATGTCTGGTATTTTACTTTGCATTTGCAGATTTATGGTTGTTTTCCGAAAAGATTTCGCAAAAATAATCAACAATTATCAATAAACAATTATCAATCCTAATTTTAACTTTCTCCTGATTCTTGGGAAAATACTATATTTTACCCTGAAAAATCGACGTATAATTGCCCAAAAATTATTTATCGAGCAACATTTTCAATTTGATTTCTGTTAGTTTTCTCTTCGTATCTAATGGGAAATCCCCGTTAATAATCCAATCATAATACTGAGGTTCTTGTTTTAATACTGCCTTAACAGGTTTGCCACTGTGTTTGCCGAAATTAAATAATACCTCTCCTTTATTATTGAGTGTCATTCTCTGAGCAAAATCAACAATATTAGCCGAGGTAAGCTGGTGCAATACGTCCATATCATTTTTTACAGGTTCGTATTCTTCGCCTTTATCATTTTTCAGTTTCACGCCGTCGTATTTTTCAACTTGTGCGCAAAGTACCTCCAAGGTAGCAAGAGTATCTACTTCGGCACTATGAGCACCGTCTAATTCTTTATGGCAGTAGACACGATAAGCCGCCGAAAGTGTACGAGGTTCCATCAGATGGAAAATCCGTTGGGCATCAATCAACTTGCGGTTTTTCGTATCAAAATCCACATCAATTCTTAAAAACTCTTCTACCAACATCGGCACATCAAAACGGTTGCTATTAAAGCCTGCCAAATCACAGCCTTCTAAAAACTGTGCTAGAGATTTACCGATTTGTTTGAAAGTAGGGGCGTCTTTTACATCTTCATCATAAATCCCATGAATCATACTCGTCTCCGGAGGAATCGGTACGCCCGGATTAATCAATTTTGTCTTTACTTCAACCGTTCCGTCAAGTTTGGCTTTGGCAATACACAATTCTACAATTCTGTCTTTGGTAATGTTCACTCCGGTAGTTTCGAGGTCAATTACTGCAAGAGGTTTTCGGAGTTTAAGAGAATGAGTAAGCATTATTGGTCAATTAAATCAAAGATACAAAGGTAGGAAATAATCGAACGGATGGAAGAAATTGGAATTAAATTATATTGATTCGCTGAAATCTATGAGTTTGCGCAAGCCCATATCCTACCTCCAGCCAACAGGATAGCGCAGGGAAATTCTCTGTCTTTCGTAATATATTCCAAATTTGTATAAACTTATCGGGGATGAAGCATTTTAAATATATAAAGTAGAAAACGGCCGTTTAATAATCTTCTCTCTCTGTAAATAAAAGTATTGGTATTTTTGACAATTCGGGAAATTTCCGATTATTTTGGTAGAAATTATTCAGGCCAGACTAAAAGAATATTCTAAATTTAAACGCAAGTGTGACTAAAAGTATGAGAAAAAATCTATTAAGTTTATTGCTGTTGTTTTTATGCTGTGCTACATTCTCTGTTTCTGCCCAAAATAGCCGGGGAAAAGATTTCTGGTTGATGTTTAATGATAATAGTATTGACGGAGACCCTGCCTTATCATTATATATTACAAGTGAGGTAAATACAACAGGTAATGTATCTATCGTGGGATTAGGCTTTTATCAGGATTTTACTGTCAATGCCGGAGAGGTAACAACCATTGAAATTCCTTCGAGTGCCCAGTTTATATCAAGTGATTTGATAGAAAATAAGGCGATTCATGTATCATCTGTTGAAAATATCGTTGTGTATGGATTAAACAGAAGAATCTATACAACTGATGCCTTCCTGGCAATTCCAACAAATTCTTTAGGTTTTGAACATCTGGTTTTAAGTTATTTTAACGAGTTGGCTTCCAAACCAAGTCAGTTAGGTATTGTGGCATCGCAGGATAATACTACTGTTACTATTACACCTTCAAACTATGTCGATGGGCATCAGGCAGGAGTACCTTATACAATCGTTTTGAATAGAAATCAGGCCTATCAGCTTAAATCATATTATACCTATGGAAGTTCTTCTGACTTGACAGGAACTGTAGTATTGGGTGATAAACCAATCAGTGTTTTTGGGAGCCATATGTGTGCAAATGTTCCTCCAACAACTCCTTACTGTGATCATATCGTTGAACAGATTCCTGCGGTTACTACCTGGGGAAAAGAGTTCCTTACAGCCTCTTACGCTAATCGCACGATGGGCGATATATTCAGGGTGCTTGCCGCTAATAACGAAACAGTTGTAAGTCTTAATGGTACGGTAATTGCCACGCTAAACCGTGGAGAGTTTAAGGAATTAGATTTACCTTCAAATTCGTATAATCAGATAAGTACAAGCAAACCAACTTTATTGGCGCAATTCAGTAAAGGAAGTTATATAGATAATACGCCATCAGATCCTTTTATGAGTATTGTACCACCAAGAGAACAGTATTTTGGGTCAACTACTTTTACAACCCCAGCTACGGGATTTACTTATAATTTTGTAAATATCATTACACCAAATGCAGGTGTAGGGGTAATCACATTAGATGGTAATACCATCCCATCATCTGAATTTACTTCAATAGGCTCAACCGGATTTTCGGGGGCAAGAGTTTCGGTTACCTCAGGAGCGCATAGATTGAGTGCTCCTAATATCGCATTTGAAGGATTCGTTTACGGATTTAGTAGTGATGACTCATATGGTTATCCGGCCGGACAGGTCTATGCTTCTATAGCCACTGCAACCACGCTTTTATTGGCGGCTCCATCAAACACTAATGTACCTGTTGGCACAAATAGCTGTTTTACCGCAACTTTATTAGGCCCGGTTGATAATCCTATTGAAGGGGCAAAGATTGACTTTAAAGTTGATGGTGTGAGCGCTCCTCAGGCAAGTTTTGGGTTTACGGATGCCTTTGGGAATGTTCAGTTCTGTTTTTTAACCTATAATAGCGGCGTAGATAATGTCAATGCAAAACTAGGTAATTTAGAAGCTGCGGCAATGATTTCAAGCTTCTGCAATACAAGTGCAGTATATCTTGAGAACCCGATAGATAATTATAATACTGAGAAAATTTTTAAGCAAACAACAGATACAATTACGGCAAATAACCAGATAAGCGGAAGTGCCAACGTGGTTTATCGTTCCGGCAAATCGATAGTGTTAGATGCCAGTAATGGCGGATTCACAGTAAATTCAGGAACAGTTTTTAAAGCAGAAATTGTGGGGTGCAATTAAGAATCTTGCACCACCCTCTTATTTCTTCTCAATTACTTCGTCGATGACGAAGAATGGGCGTTTTTTAACCTCAATGTAAATTCTGCCGATATATTCACCAAGAATCCCCAGAATAATAAGGATAACACCGCCTAAAAAATACATGCCTACTGCCAACGAAGCTGTTCCCGGGGTTTCTTCAGGTGCATGACCAAAAACTTTAAAGCCTATCAATCGGTGCAGAACAAAGAAAATACCTAAGAAAAACGAAGGAATAGAGATAATAAAACCCATATAAGTAGCCAATCGGAGAGGAAAACTTGAGAAACCAAATAAGCCGTCTAATGCCAGTTGAACTAATTTCTTAAAGGTATATTTTACTTCTCCTGCTGCTCTTTCGGCTCTTTCGTAAGTAACGCCAATCTGTTTAAATCCGGCAAAAGCGCGCATACCTCGCACAAACCGTAGCTGTTCAGGCATTTCGTGTACCAATACATTCACCACTTTTCTATCCATCACGCAAAAATCACCGGAATCCAAAGGTATCTCAATATCAGAAATCCAGGCTAATATTCTATAGAAAG
>CBIHRH010000111.1:0-10356 GCA_966212365.1 uncultured Emticicia sp.
TCTGCTGATAGGCTTTTTCTATTTCATTTTGTATAAATTCTTCTTCAAAGGCTTGTAGTATACCCCCTTTCTGCTCAACAGTAAGGAATAACTCCCAGGCTTTGGCTGATAAATCATTAGTAAGGTTTTCAATATAATAAGACCCGGCAGATACATCTATACTTTTGCCTAAATAACTTTCATCACTTAATAGAACCGAAATATTCCGGGCAATTCTTTCACTCATTTCATTAGAGTCTTTATTAAAGACGGCATTGTACCCATGGATAGTCAATGAATCACAACCTCCGATAACTGCTGACATCGCTTCGGTTGTCGCTCTCAACATATTGGTATGTGCATCGAGTGTCGAATCATAAAAATAAGATGTCTGGCAATTAATCTGGCAAGTAGTAATTGGGCATTGATAAGCTTCTAAAATCTTACTCCACAGAAAACGGAGACTTCTGATTTTGGCAATCTCCATGAAGTAATTAGTTCCGGTTGCCAAAGAAAATTCCAGCTTCTCTGCTATCTGCTCAATGTTTATTCCGAGATGGGTTAATTTGTCCAAATAAGTGGTCGCAGAGGCTAACGTAAAAGCTAGTTCCTGCAGGGCATTTGCTCCTGCATTATGGAATACGTCAGACCGAATAGTAATGGTTGAAAAGGCCGGATAATCGCTGCAATGGTTAAGGATTTTTTTTGTACTTTCCCAAGTTGTAGTGTCGATTTCCGACTTCCCTGTAAAGAAAGTACTTAACGAATCATAGATGAGCCCTCCTTTAGGCCGGTAATGGATATATTTGCTAAGGGCAGTGATTAAGGTGTTATTATAAGGTGTATAGAAATAAATTGGAGTATCACTTAATTTGATTTTATCCAATAGTTTCGCAAAATCAATCCGGCTTATATCAATATCACCAAAGTCTATTGTAACCGCATCGGCACCACTGTTCAAAAGGTCAATAATTAAGCTATTAGTCAGTTTTTCCTGCGAAAATTTCGCTATTGGTCTATTTTGCCAGCTTATGGTCTTTTTATTGGACTGAGCTTGCTGAATTTCTTTAAATGGGAGAGTAGTTAAATCTTCTTCCGAGTAATAAGGGTAAACGGAAATTCCTTCAAGTGTTTTCCAGACGAGGGTATCTTCAAAATTTTTTCCCTTCAAATCCTTTATTACTTGCGTCTCCCAATTTTTTTTTGTCGATTCCGGAAATTCTTCAAAGAATTTTTTAGCCATAGTAGAATTGTATTTTTCGGTGAAAAAATTCGGTTATCAAAGTAAATGTAAAGGTACATTTTGTATTTTTATAAGGCAAATCAAATTTGGTAAAATAATGTTTTGGATTTACTTTGAAAATACATGAAAAATCTCAAAATTCACTTCTTGGTAGATACATAAATTTTAGTATCTTTGCACCCCCCTTTTAAGAATCCCAATGTAGCCAAATGACAATTTTAGAAACTACAAAAGTCCAAAGAGATGTCGACATAGTATGGCAGAATTGCCTCAAAGTTATCCGTGATAGTATCTCGGAACAAAGTTATAAGACTTGGTTCGAGCCTATTATTCCTGGTAAATTGGAAGGTAAGAAGCTGACTATTCAGGTCCCAAGCCAATTCTTCTACGAGTGGCTGGAGGAGAACTATGTGCATCTGCTGAGAAAGTCTTTGGATTATGCCATTGGCCGGGATGGTATGTTGGAGTATTCTATTATTGTAGATAGCGGGGATCAAAAAAAGAAAGAACCACCTATTGCTATTAATATGCCACAGCATAGCTCTCCGGTGGGTAGAATGGATAATAATAACAGTCATAGCAATAACCATAATAATAACAGTAACCACGATCAGGTAAGGAATCCTTTCGAAATGAAAGATTTAGATTCGTTGAATCTGGACTCTTTTCTGAACCCAAATTATACTTTCGATAATTTTGTAGAGGGAGACTGTAATCGTCTGGCAAGAGCAGCGGGATTTGCAGTGGCTTCTAAACCTGGCGTAACCTCATTTAATCCACTCATGATTTATGGAGGGGTAGGGCTTGGAAAAACACACTTGGTGCAGGCAATAGGTAACTTCATGAAAAACAGAGCAGCGAATAAGTTTGTGCTCTATGTATCATCAGAAAAATTTACCAGCCAGTTTATCAATGCCATTAGAAATAATAGCCTGCAGGATTTTATGAATTTCTACATGCAGGTGGATATTCTGATTATTGATGATGTGCAGTTTTTATCAGGTAAGGAGAAAACACAGGAGACTTTCTTCCATATATTTAACCATCTGCATCAATCTGGTAAACAAATTGTGATGACATCTGACCGTCCACCACGTGAGTTGGAAGGTGTAGAAGACCGTTTGTTATCTCGTTTTAAATGGGGTTTGACTGCCGACCTGCAAACACCAGATTTTGAAACCCGTATTGCTATTATTCAGAAAAAAGTTCAGGCAGAAGGTATTTCTATTGCCTATGAAGTAATTGAATACCTGGCTCATAGCATTGATACCAATGTGCGTGAATTAGAAGGTGTAATGATTTCATTGTTGGCACAGGCTTCTTTAACTCGTAGAGATATTGATGTAGAATTAGCTAAAAGTACGCTTCGTCATTTGATAAAAGATTCTGAAAAAGAGGTAACAATCGATACAATTATTGAATCTGTAACCGAGCATTTCAAAGTACGTATTCCTGACCTGAAAGGTAAAAGCCGTTTGCGTGAAATTGTATTGCCTCGCCAGATCGCTATGTATTTAGCAAAAGAACTAACCAACTTATCGTTAAAATCTATCGGCTATCATTTCGGAGGCCGTGACCACAGTACTGTAATCCACGCTATTCAGACGGTGAATGATTTGATGGATACCGATAAAGATATAAGTGGGGCGGTAAATAAGCTATTGAAGATTTTTAGAAAATAAATTAAACCGATTTGCTTAGCTTTTCGTGCAATTCCAATATTTGTGGTATCAATAGGTGCTCGTCATCATTATTTATCGTATAATTAGCAATTGATGCAAACTGCTCTTCTGTTTTTTGTCGGGCTATAATAGCCTTTATTTCTTCTTTGGTTCGTTGTGTGTCTCTTTTCTTAATTCGGGCTATTCTTGTTTCTACCGGAGCGGTTACTACTATTACTGCATCAAAATCATTATTATTGCCCGCAGCATTCATCAAAGCGGCTTCTCTTAAAGTATAAGGAGCATCCTGATGTGCTAAAAACCATTGGTCGGTATCAGCAAATACACGTGGATGAATGAGGGAGTTGAGCATTTTTAATAACTCGGGATTATCAAATACCTGTGCTGCTACCCATTTACGGTTGTATTGTCCCTGTTCGTCATAAGCTTGCCGGCCCAATAATTCCTTTATTTCTTTACGCAATTGTAAATCATTATTGGTAAGCCACTTGGCACGTTCATCGGCATAATACACCGGAACGCCCAGGATTTCAAACATTTTGCAGATAATGGTCTTTCCTGACCCGATTCCACCGGTAATACCTATTTTAAGCAATTTGATTTGGTTTTGGTTAGGCAAAGATAAGAGATTTTGTCAAGAAATGTTTTTGTAGAGACGACTTGCAGGCGTCTCAGAGGTCATATGAGTATTTTTGAATTATGATTTACTTTAGAAATTGCTTGCTAAATTCGGCTTATGGTATTAGAATATACCAATGAAGACGCCAACATGGCACCTCTACGAAATAGAATAATTCTCCTACAACTCCCCATACTTCTTCTTCTTCCTTAAAAAATACTCCAGCACAATACTTTTCGGATAAATGTCTTTAAGCTGTCTGGGAGATTTTCTTTCTAACTTTGAAATCATGCCATAAAAGGCAAAATGTGCTTTCAATATCGCCCATATGTCTTTGAAGGAACCTGCCAACAAGAATTTAATGCTAGAAACTCCATCTAAGACTAACCGAATAAAAATAGTGGTGAATAACTGATTGGTTGGTAGGTTTTTATACATCATCGCTAATCCATTGCGGTAATTCAGAAAAGTTTTACGTGGGTTCGATTTATGGAGGGTACCTCCACCCACATGGTAAACTGTGGAAGCAGGGGAGTAATAAACCTGATAGCCTGCGTTTTTCATACGCCAGCACAAATCTATTTCTTCCATGTGAGCAAAAAATTGGGTATCAAAACCGCCCAATTCATGGAAAACATTTGCTCTTACAAACATACAAGCACCTGTTGCCCAGAATATCTCTCTTGCATCGTTATATTGCCCGGTGTCCACCTCGCAGGTATCAAAAATACGGCCTCTGCAAAATGGATAACCAAGCCAATCAATATAGCCCCCCGCCGCACCTGCATATTCGAAATAAGTGGGTTTGTAATAATCCCGCATTTTAGGTTGACAAGCTGCGATTTTGGGATTGACATCCATCAATTCAATCACAGGATTAATCCAATCAGGTGTAACATCAATATCAGAATTTAATAAAACATAATAGGTTGCCTGTACTTGTTTAAGAGCTTCGTTGTATCCGCCTGTAAAACCTCCATTATGAGATAATTGAATCAGTCGGATATTCGGATAGTTTTGTTTTAAAAAGGCAACAGAAGTATCCGTCGAAGCATTATCGGCCACAATGATTTCATGACCCTGAGAGTGTTGAATAACAGAAGGCAAGAATTTCTCAAGAAATCCTTGCCCATTATAATTCAGAATAACGATAGCAACTTTTGGCATTCGGAATTAATTGTGAATTAGTGAATGTTGTAAAATGACGGCGTTAGCTTAAATTCCGACACAATATTTACGAAATAGTTTGATATTTAACGATTTCATTCACTTGCGTCGTATTCGCTAATTCACCATTCACTAATTCATTATTATTTATTAAACATCTTGTCAAAGTCCATGCCCGGAATATTAGGCATCATGCCTTCTGTACTTTTTCTTAATTCTTCTTTGGCTTTTTCCTCTACTTTTTCAAGAGCCTTGTTAGTGGCTGCGACGATTAAATCCTGTAAAATCTCACGTTGGTCTTTACTGATTAAATCTTCATCTATTTCAATTTGTATTAATTGTTTTTTGCCATTGACAGTTGCTTTTACCATACCTGCGCCTGCTTCTCCGGTTTCGGTGATTTTGCCTAAATTCTCCTGTGCTTCCTGCATACGGGTCTGCATCTCTTTCATTTTCCCTGCCAACCCGAAAATATCTCCCATGTTCATATATATAGTCCGATTAAGTGATAAACATTTTTCAAACACAAAACTACAAAAAAAGGCAGTCGGTTCAGACTGCCTTTAAAAATATCGTGAGAAATATCGTCTTTATTTCAATAAAACTACAGAGCCCACCTTTTTAAACTCTTGCCCGGCATTATCGAGCCCAAAAATTTTATAACTATAATTACCGGGTGGTGCCGGGGTTCCGTTGTCGGTTCCATCCCAACCTTTTTCCATATCTTTTGATTCAAAAATCGGCGCTCCCCATCGATTGTAGATCACCATATTGAATTCTGAGATAAATTTTCCGTTTGCTTTAAATACATCGTTGAAGGTATCATCATTAGGTGTAAAAGCGGTTGGAACATACAATAGGGCAGAACTAATGAACGTATAGGTATTTGAATAGCCGGTTAAAGGAAAATCAATAGTATTTCCATCCCATATCAACTTTCCGCCTTGTCTTGCTAAAACTCTAAAGCTGACTTTACCATTTTGCAAAACTAATAGGTTGTCTAAAGATTGTTGAACGTCGAACTCTGTATTGAAAGTACTACCAGGAGTAGCTATAACATCTTCGTTATCATTTATTATTTGTATGATATACTCGATGGGCTGAAGGTCAAATCTTAGACTTGTTGGGTCACTAATTATAAAAGGAGTCCAATTGATAGTATGCGATTGCGTCGAAGTAAGAAAGATTGTGCAGAAAGGATCTGATAGTTCTGATTTATTACCGCAGGCATCTTCGTATTCTGCTCTATAACAATATTGTTGCTTGGTCTGTTCTACAGCTCCATCATCATAAGAATTGGTATTATTGAGCGAAATTAGAGGCTTAAAGTTATCTGCATTTCCTTCAGATTTATAAATGTTGTATTTTTTATAAACCGCTCCATTTGTATACATAGTAATGCGTACCTCATCTTTTTTTACTGAAGCGAAGCTAATCAGCGCATTAGGGAGCTTACCTCCCTGGTTAGGGTCAATTATAAAAGGAGGTGATATTATTTTAACTTTATTCGATGGACTGCCCCAACTCCCTTCGATCCATACTTCATATTTCTTACTGCAATCCAATACATCAATAGTAAATGTCGGTTTGTCAGAAACATTAACATTTACAGACATATAGTTAAATAGAGTTGGATACTCTCTATAGATAATCTTATACTCTGTAATACTGGCACTACTTGGAGGGTTATAAGATTTTGATGACCATTCTACTTTTGCATCTTTAGGAGTAAGCACCTGAAAAGACGATTTAATAGTGCAAACCGGGTCAGAAACTATCGGCGTACTACACATACCTGTTTTTTGGAGGCGGAAGCAATAATCATTAGTGCCGGTTAAACCAGTAATATTGACAGAAGCAGTATTATTAGCGGCAGGAGCTGTAATTTTCTTTCCTGTAGATGTCCAGGTACCATTTCCTGTACTCATTTCAATGTTATAATCGCTGCCTGCATTTCCGCCTTTTACTGTAATTTTATTCTCACTACCACCGTTTAAGCCCTCTAAGACGGTAATTTTGGGAATATTCGAGTTGGTTACCGGGATGGTAAAGACATTTCCGAAACAGGCTTTTACGTTGCTCCGTAAATGAAGCCCTTGAATCTTAGGATCAACAACAGCAACAGTATAAGTATGTGATAAAGATATTCCGGTGCTAGGGATTGGATTAGGAATTGGATATTCTGCCGCTGGTGTTCCGTCACCCCAGTCAAGCCAGAAAGCATTATATACCTGATTTTCCGGTGCAGGTAAAATTTTAACAGTAACAACACCGGCAGTACAAATATCGTAATCCAGTTTGAGCTCAGGGGTTTGTAAAACTTCTATGCTTTTGCACTTTAAATAATCGCTGCCATTCGTGTGTTGTCCGCGCATCATTATCCAATAGGTTCCCGGTTGAGTGTAGGTAGTATCCCACCCAGGTCCTGGCGTAGGTGCATTCGGAAAGAGCGGAGGGCCGGGTTTGTAATTAAATATAAATTTGGTGGATCCTGGTTGAGGTGGACTACCATCAGGTGCAGAATAATTAGCTATTACTACTTTACTGGAATTCGTTGTATAGTTAATACATGCGGCTATTGCAGGGTTTATAGTAAAATCACCGCCAACAGGCACCGAACCATAGCCATTTTTACACTCTGGTGGTTCAGTTGTTACATTCTGACTAAATGCAGTTATAGTAGTGGTGCATAAGATTATGAATCCAAGCAAAGATGATTTAATGCGGGACATAAATTAAATAGTTTCTATTGTATTCACTCAATGTAATAATTCAAAAATCATGCCCGATAAAGAGAGGTCCTGACATTTTACGGGCTTATGGCGCAGTTTGTCTAACAAATAAGGATAATTATTAGAGGAAAAGCAAGTTTTTTAACAAAAAAAATGTTTGTACACCCTTGAAAATCAGTTAGTTATAAATTGTTTCTCGGGATGCGTATGGCTTTGGCGTGAAATTTGCTGATACTGAAAATAAGGTTTTGGAAAGTTTTCAAGCGGTAGCATTCGTGAGGTCTAAAAAAGGCTTCTCATGGATTTTTCCCTCAATTCTTATAGGGATGAGCCGGGCAAATAGCTCTTCTGAATACCAATCTTCTTTCCGGGTTTTCTTAATTACATTGGCATGCTCTCGTTGCCGGTAGGCAAATTGTTTTACATCATCAAGACTTTCCCAGATTGAAAAGGTGGCTTGTCTGATAAACGGTATTTCTCCAATACCTACCGAAGTGATAAAGCCCCTGGCTTGTTGCAGGTTATTGACTACATCAGGCACATTCTTCCAGAATTGTTTTAGTTTTGAGAACCGAATACTTGCCCTTGTAAGAATAACAATTTTACCCTGATACTTTTTATCAACCCTATCAACATGAAACGGCTCTTTCCCATCCCACTTGCCATGTGATTCATAGGCCCGGCAGACGATCGTCCATTGATTTCTGGTAAAGACTTTCCACCATTTTTGCAGAAAAGAATTTTGCTTGAACTTTTTAAAATCATCCTCTTTATTCCATACTGCCAACAATCCCCATTGAGCTAAGTCAGGCTGAATATCAAAAGAACCATTTTTGCCACAACCTAATAATTTCCAGAATGTAATTCCACGGGTTAACCACAATGGCAACCGAAATAGGGCCATTGATAAGATGGCGAAAGGAATAAAACGCTTAGGGTATCGGACTATGGTAAGAGTGATAATCATAGATAGCTAATGGTTTATTTTTCAACAATAATCAACCAACGAAATGCCCATTTCCATTGAATGGTGTAATGGTTGATTCCGGCTTGTTGTAAAAGAGTTTCCCATTCTTTTCGACTGAATCCTCTTAAAACGGACAATGGAGCATCATTTTTTACTAAATATGATTTCGAGAAAAGCCAGGTTAAAAGTTTAATAGAGTAATAAGCCAAAGCATGGCGGTGTAAATCGGCTATAAAGAAACCTTTTTCAGAATTTTGATGCATCCACTGAAACATTTTTACTAATTGCTCATCTTTAAAATGATGACAAAACAAAGAATTGAAAATATAATGAGGTTTTTGCGATTGGGTATCAGCCAACTGATAATCACAAATTTGGTAAGTGATGGGAATAGTTTGTTGGTGTTGGGCAAACTGTACACAATCCTGTTTTAAATCTACTCCCTGCAAATGGTGGGTAATCTTCTTTTTATTGAGCAAAATTCCGGTCTCTCTCAAATTATCTCCACCACCACTTCCAATTTCCATAATAGATAATGAATCATTGGGCGAACTCCCTTTGATCAAAGCTTTGACACCATCCAAAACAACTTTATGCCCTCCTAACCAACGATTGATGAAATCCAGTTCACGAAGATTCTGATACAGGTCTTCGGTTGGAATATCATCATTATCTAATAATTCGGGTGTATAAGAACGCTTGCTGAAATTCATAGCGTAAGCATAACGGTTTCAATAGTAATACCCGGGCCAAAGGCTATGGTGAAAATATTACCTTTCGTAGCCGGGTTCTGCATCATTTGTTTAAGTACGAACAAAATAGTAGCGGATGACATATTGCCATAATTGCGGAGTACTTCATAAGAAGCAGCCAAATCGGTACTATTAAGTAACAAAGAGCTTTCGACGGCTTCTAATATATTCTTACCTCCCGGGTGAATTGCCCAGTTAGATATATCTTTGATAGATAAGTTAAGTTGCCGTAAAGCGGAATCTAATAAACCACCAATTTCTTCCTTAATCAACTTAGGTACATGGTTCGTGAGGGTCATTAGAAAACCATTACCTGAAAGTTGCCAGGCCATATCGGGCTGACCTGCCAGGGCTATTTTTGAGAAAAATTGTTGAATACTCAAACCTGCTGCTTTTTCATCGCCAACTACAAGACATGCCGATGAGCCATCAGCAAAGAGGGTAGAGGAAAGTATTGAATCAGTATCGTTCGACTTCTGAAAATGTAAGGTGCATAGTTCGGTACAGATTATCAGAACTTTGGCAGAAGCATCTGCTTTGCAAAAGGCATTGGCTATTTTAAGTGCGTGCAAAGCGGCATAACAACCCATGAAATTGACAGATGTACGAATGATATTGGGAGGCAGATTCAATTTTTCAGCCAGTAATATATCTAAACCTGGTGCAGAAAGCCCGGTGCAGGTAACGGTTATTAAATGTGTAATATCCTGGAAATTATTATCGGGAAGGCAATCGCGAATAGATTCTTCAGATAAGGTTACTACTTCCTCGTTGAAAAGTTTCATGCGTTGTTCAAGCGAAGGAGCAGTACAGTTATTGCCAAAGAAATGCCAGTTGCCTCTCAACAAAGAAAAATCAGGGAAAACCGAATATCGTGTGTCGATACCACTCCGCTTATAGAGAATAGGCAATAGTTTCTTGTTTTTTTCATCAGGATTTGTGGCATCTAGCATAAAACGCATGATGTCTTCCTGTTTGTGCGCATAGCGAGGCACGGCAGTTCCGATAGAAACAATTTTTGGCATTATAGTTTGGGCTTTATTTATAGGTTGGTGTGGATTCTCTCAGCATCTGACGAACCCATAATAGATACGCATGTAAAAGCATTTGGGTTGCTTTCAAAACAGTTATCTAATGATTAAGCCATTTCATTGCCTGCTATTACAACTTCACAAGTGGGGTATTTGTTTTTATGGTAGATAACTAAATGAGCGA
>CBIHRH010000112.1:0-10351 GCA_966212365.1 uncultured Emticicia sp.
GAGAATTGGGCGGATGTTAAAGGCCTCACCTCAGAATGTGCTAAAAACAAATATAGATATACCATAAATTTCATCCATTCCAAAATACCACAACAAATCAAACTCAAAACTATGAAACAGAGTATGTATTGCTGTGTACTAATTCTTTTATTTACTAAAGCCCAAGCGCAAAATGTGACTATTACACCCGATGGCATCACGCCTGTGCTAACTCATCCCCGTATAAGTTAGCACAGGCGTGATGCCATTCTGGCTTTGCCTTCTCCGCAGGAGGGTGATTTAGCCTACGATACTACCTTTAAATGTTTACGTATTTATTCTGAGGGCAAATGGCTTTGCAGCTATCAGGACCCAAGTAATTATACACCTGATATGACACCCCTTACAACAATAAAAGGGTCAGTATTTGATTCTTCTCCGGCAATAGCTACAGATGCTAGCGGCAATATCTATATAGTTGGTATGTATTCGGGCATTGTTACAATCGGCAAGCGGTACAGGTGATGCCAATGGGTCTGGTATTGCACTTGATGGTAATATTTATCTGACAGGTAATTACGCAAATAATGCTCAGTTCGGAACATTCTCGTTTACCTCACAGAATTTCGGCTATGATGTTTTCGTGGCCAGGTGTAATAGTAGTGGCGTTTTTCAGTGGGTACAATCGGCGGGAGGCACTGGTAATGATTCTGGAACTGGTATTGGTGTTGATGGTAGCGGTAATGTATATGTTACGGGTGATTATGCTGGCATTGGCACATGCGGAATCACCCAGACTACTTTTAACGGTGCCCTTGATATTTTCTGGCTAAGTATGATAACAGTGGAGCTTTTCAGTGGGTAAAAACAGCAGGTGGTGCCGATTATGATATTCCAAAGGATTTAGCTGTTGAGAGCAATGGTACTACCAACATAACAGGTAATTACTGTGGCACTATTACATTTGGAACCAGCTCTATTACTTCTCTGAGAACAAGAGATCTTTTTATAGCTAAACATGATGCCAGTGGGAATGCTATCTGGGCAAAATCAGCCGGGGGTACACAACTGGATGCTGGTAATGGCATAGCTGTTGATGCGAGTGGAGTATATGTAACAGGTCATTTTATGAGCCCCGTTTCATTCGGTTCAAAGACCATTAAACCCAATGGAACAGAATACGATATTCTCATAGTTAAGTATAATAAATCTACCGGTAATTTTGTATGGGTACAAACCGCAGGTGGTGCAGAAAAAGACGAAGGAACAGATATAATAGTAGATACTAACGGTAATGTATATACTGATGGTAATTTTAAAGGTACAGCCCAGTTTGGCAAAACAACCAAAACCGCTCAGGGAGATAAGGATATTTTTCTCGTTCGATTTGATAAATAGATTTTTAAGGCCTTATAGATAAACCAAATCTCCCCAGTCTGCACCAGGGAGATTTAGTTTATTTATCCTATTGTTCCTCTTCTCCCTCTTCGCCGCCTTCTTCTTCATCACCGCCCTCGTCTTCTCCTCCTTCATCCTCATATTCTTCTTCGGCTTCTTCTTCATATTCCTCTTCATCCTCATATTCTTCTTCGGCTTCTTCTTCATATTCCTCTTCCTCCTCATACTCTTCCTCTTCTTCGTCATATTCTTCTTCCTCTTCACCCTCTTCCCCCTCTTCGTCGTATTCTTCTTCCTCTTCACCCTCTTTCCCCTCTTCGTCGTATTCTTCTTCCTCTTCACCCTCTTCCTCCTCTTCGTCGTATTCTTCTTCCTCTTCACCCTCTTCCTCCTCTTCGTCATATTCTTCTTCCTCTTCGCCCTCTTCTTCTTCCTTATACTCTTCTTCTTCCTCGTCATATTCTTCTTCGCCTTCTCCTAACTCTTCGTCATACTCTTCTTCTTCATACTCCTCTAGCTCATCATATTCTTCCGGCAGTTCTTCATCATATTCAATTACTTCTATGGCATCAAATACATCGAAATCCTCATAATCGTCTTCTGTATAAACCACAAATTTATCGCGGTCGTAGCCTTTACCATCATCTACTACCGAGCGTTTATCTTCTTTCCAGGTATCTTCATAATCAGGGATTGGCGCCGTTCGGGCAATCATCCAGCTATCTCCCATATTCAGTTTAGAGTTGATTACGTAATCGTATGGCATATAGCAATAACCCTGGTCGCCCCATTGTTCGCCCCACGAATTGCGCACGATAAACATCTTATCAACCTCCGAATACCCCACGCATAGCATGGCATGCAGCCCGTGAGCCTGACGAGAAGCTTCATCCGGAGATGGCATCGGAACAATACCTTTATTTTTATTACAATCATCAAATCCTTTGAAAAGCGCAATGCCAAAGATGATAGGATAACCCTCTGCCAGACACTGTTTCCAGGCATTCAAATCAGTAGGGATATACTTTGATTCCTGAATTTTGAAATTGGCAGCTTCCGAATAATGTGTATTATCGGGTTTATCATTTACTTTTTTTGTATCATAAGGCCAGCTTTCTTCAGTACAAGCCCCTAGTTTGTGCAAACTATCTATGGCATACTGAATAAAACTTCCTTTATCCTGAATATTGCTGCTGGCACGTAGGCGGGCATTGTAATAGACAAATAGCCGGCTTACTTCGAAGGCTCTTTTTTTTAAGTGTTTTTTTGCCAGATACTCATAGGCTCCGGCGGTAGCATTGGCCGTGCAACTACTCAGATGTTTTTGATTTTCAACCTTTGTCATGAACGGGCGCAGGTCGACTTTTTGAGGGAGATCAGTTTTTTTTAGTTTAGGTGATGGTTTGTAGTTTTGTGCACCCGGACTGGCAGCCATATAAGAATACCCTTTCAGGACACTGGTAGTGCCATCTTTTTGTTTAAATTCCATACTCATAGATGTTTAGGTTATTATATTAATCAACGCAATAAAAAAATTTCGGGAAGATATGGAGAATAATTTATGTGGGAAAGGATTTTTGGTGGTGTGAATTTTAATGTGGTTGAGTTGACTTCCTTAATTCCTCTTTATATTCTGAAGTCAGTATTGCAGAAGATGGATAACTCTTGCTGATAGTTATTGAGATTGTATCACCTTCCTGATAAGCTTTGTAAGTTTCGTTGCTTACTGTTGTTGATAACTCAAGCTCCCGACCCCTAAAAGAATATTTTAAACCAAAAGAGCGAACTTTATAGCTATGTTTCTCTGTAATGGTAGCAATTATTGTAACAGGCTCTTTCAATATCCTATTCATAATAGGCTCAGATATATATATAGTATAGAGATAACGCAAGCCATAAAATATAATGCCCATAATAATCATAACAATTATGAAGCCAGCGAATTTCTGTAAATTAGCGCGAAGATTGGGTTTTACCATCGTGATTTTTATACTTATAATTTATGATAGAAGTAATGCATTCTTCTCTACCGAAGCAATAATCTAACAGAATCTTTCTTAAGCAAGTAAGGGTTTACAAAAAAACGCTCATCATTGAATACTGTGTTCTTCTTAACAAAATCTCTGTTATAAGCATCTACCACTATTTCAATATTGCCCACTTCTTTTGAGAACAATGGGTTAAAATAAATGAGCCGATTATTTGATATGACTTTTAATGTATCGTTCAACTTTCTATCTGTGGAAACCGAGCAATATAGCTCAGCAATATCTCCTCTGATTCTATAGGGGAAAATACCTTCCTGCACTGAATCGCGGAAATATTTTACATGGCTTTTTGTCAGCTTTAATTGAATTATTCCAAATTCATGATTTCCTGTTCTTTTAAGGTCTGTTACTAATCCTTCAAATTCTATATTATTGTGTAAATATTTATCGAATTTTTCTTGCTGCTTTTCCCTGAGATAATTAAACCAGCATATCATGCAAATAAAGAGCATAAGCAAAAATAAATAGCGAAAGAAACTTCTCATTCAATTTTTCAGATAGTGTAAAATAAACTTTAGCGTAACCTCAGAACTTTCTGTATCTGTAAGTCAAAGCTAAGTAAAGAAATTTTAAGAGAACACAATTTCCTGAAAAATAAACAATAATTATTAATATAAAATTATCATTTTTGTCAACAGAATTTTAATTCCAATAAATCAACCTTTTCAATCAATTATTCGATTACTTTAACTTTTTATTCAACTATAAAAAACACCTGAAATGACTACTCGATTTCAAAAAATTGCCAGCATTTTTAGCTTTATTCTTCTTATAGGTCATACCTTATCGGCCCAATTGGCTCCTATCAAACCTATCGAAGGCCGTTGGGATATTACTATTACCAACAAAGATGGCAAAACATCACCATCGTGGTTAGAAGTAAATCACTCAGGCGTAAAATACCTGAACGGGCATTTTGTGGGCAGTGGCGGTAGTGCCAGACCGATTTCACGTATCAACTTCGAAGGCGATAAAGTTTCTTTTGCTATTCCTCCACAATGGGATGCTGCCGAAAAGGATTTAGTGGTGGAGGGTATTTTAAAAGATGATAAAATAACCGGTACCATGAATATGCCGAATGGCGAAGTGGTAAATTGGGTTGGTGTGCGCGCACCTAAATTAAACAGCACCAGAACACCGGTTTGGGGAACGCCAATCAAATTGTTCAATGGTAAAAACCTTGATGGCTGGGAAGCAACAGGCGCAACCAACCAATGGATTGTAGAAAATGGTATACTAAAAAGTCCGAAATCAGGTTCAAATCTTCGCAGTGTTCGTACTTTTAATGATTTCAAATTGCATGTAGAATTCAGATACCCTCTGGAAAGTAATAGTGGTGTTTATCTGAGAGGCCGCTATGAGGTGCAGGTAACTGATAGCAAAGGTAGAGACCCACTGAAAGACCAGTTGGGTGCTGTTTATGGCTTTATTGCTCCACTAGAAATGCCGGCGAAATCAGCGGGAGAATGGCAAAGTTTTGATATTACACTGGTAGGCAGAGTAGTTACGGTTGTTCTGAATGGCAAGACTATTATCTATAAAAACGAAATCCCGGGCATTACTGGCGGTGCTTTAGATAGTAATGAAGGCGAACCAGGCCCTATCTTCTTCCAGGGAGACCACGGCCCGATTGAGTATAGAAATATTGTGATTACACCTGCGAAGTAATCGGTAGGTTTTTAACTAAATGTCGAGTCCTTAAATTGGTTTCTTTAATCCAGTTTAAGGGCTGGATATTTTATGAAGTATTTTAAAACTTTCTTCAACTGCTTTGAGTTTATTCTAGCACATACAATCTCTTTGTGAAATGAATAATAATGAGCAATTAAAACAAGACATAGATAAGTTTCTGCTTGATTTAGGCATCAACAATATTTTCAATAAAGAACTTTTTAGTAGTCTGAAAGATACCATTGCAGTTGCCATCAATAATCAGACTGCCGATGAAGAATTTAAGAATATCGTAAGAGATGGGTTAAGCCAGGCAAAAATTCAGATTAACGGCCATATGACTGCTAAAGATGATTTCTGGATTGAAGATATCGAAAATGGCTATCTTGCCGGCAAAGTATATGAAATTGATTCAATACTGGAGAAGCTTTGATGTTTAGTTTATTTAAGCATACGCCAATCGTAGTAAAGTTAACCTGAAATTGACAAACTTATTTAAAGACAGAGTACCCAAAAACCTTTAATCGATGAAAACAAAGAAAATCTGGGCCAATTTCGGTGTCAGCGATTTAGCACGAACTACTCAATTCTATAAACAACTGGGGTTTAAATCAAACGGAGCATCAGATCAACTGACGAGTTTCTTCTTTGGCGATGATAATTTTATTATCCATTTCTTCTTGAAAGATATACTCGAGCCGAATTTGAAAGGACAACTCATTGATACCAAAGCCGGAAATGAAATTATATTTACCCTTTGGGCCGATACTAAAGAAGAGGTTGATACCTGGGGCAAAGAAATAGAACAAGCCGGAGGAACCCTTGTTTCACAACCGGAAGCGTTTGGGCCAGGATATTATGGCTTTGTATTCGCCGACCCTGATGGGCATAAGTTTAATGTGTTTCAGATGTAGGGGTAGGGGTTCTGGAATAAGTTTTGTAAAACTTATTCCAGAATTAGATAAGTAGTTAGACAGGTAACTTAGCCCTATTAAGTTTATCTACTTCCCCGACCCAGTAAATATATCCGCTTGCTGATATATCCCACACAACATTCCACCATTTGCCAGCGTCAACTTGTTGTGCCTTTCCGTTGCTTCTAACACGAGATCTATAAAGGATGTCTTTAGATATCCAGTACTTATATCCTTTATTGAAAACGACAGAATTTGAGTTATTTCCGTTCAAAGACTTTCCTCTCCAACCACCGCTATCAAGAACATCAGATTTAAGCTTACCTTTTTTTTGGGGTATAGGAATTGCATGTACTAAATTACCGTCACTTATCCAGGTAATATATCCCGGTTCTTTACTAACGCTCCAGGAAACATTTTTCCAATGTCCTGAATCAATTTCTTCAGCATTAAGATGTTGAGCAGAGGTTTTATTTGATTGTATTAAAAGATTTAAAGCAATCATAAAAGTAGTCAAGAGCAATTGTTTTGCAGTTTTCATAATTTTGAAATTTTAAATATGAATAATATATTCAACTATTTATTCTACGGAAATAATTGTGCCAATAGATTTGATTTTCTATAACTTGCTTATAGTCAAGGTTTTTTGTTGCAAAAATTGCTAATGAACATGTCCGATTATGGACAAAAGTGTTCAAAAATGGACGATTTTAATATTTTTACTCTAATTCATTAGGAACTTCAAGAACATTTTAAACTTCAGATCAAGAAGGCCAATTTTATATTCTCATTCAATTATGTTAGAGTAAAACTTTCTCAAAAATAATTTGCGAAACCAGGTAGTTGCGCATATATTTGCAACCAGATAATTGCAGAATGGAAACCAGACGAGATATATTTCAAGCGATAGTTGACCCGACGAGACGGGCGATTATCACACTCATTGCTTTGCAGGCCATGACACCCAACGCCATTGCCGAACACTTTGATACCACCCGGCAGGCTGTTTCGAAACATTTGCGCATTCTGACAGAGTGCGAATTGGTGACACAAAAACAACAAGGCAGAGAAATCTTTTACCAACTGGAAATAGACAAAATGAAAGAGATTGACCAATGGCTTGCCCAATTCCGGGAGATTTGGGAGGCACGCTTTAATCAATTGGATGAAGTATTAGCAACACTTAAAAACCTGAAAAAATGACATCAGCACCATTATTCGACTTTATTGTTGACAAAGAGAATAGAACGATTACCATTAAACGTGAGTTTAATGCAGACCTTGCATTGGTTTGGGAGGCATGGACAAATCCCGAAATTCTGGATAAATGGTATGCTCCGAAACCCTTCCGTGCCGAGACCCAAACGATGGATTTCAGAGAGGGCGGTTTCTGGCATTATGCCATGATTAATCCGCAGGATGAAAAAGTTGGTTATAGCCGATATGATTACCTGAAGATAGAGCCTCAGAAAACCATTGTAGAATTAAGGGGATTTTGCGATGAACACGGAACTGTAAACCCAAATTTTGCGCGTACCACAGCCACCAATGATTTCAGCGAAGCGGATGGTAAAACATTGGTAAAGATTCATGCCCAGTATGGAAGCGCAGAAACGCTTGAATTTATAGTGAAAAATGGATTTATAGAGGGTATGTCGGCTTGTTTTGGAAATCTGGATGAGTGGTTGGCTGGTTTGAAATAATGCATCGACTATTCATTAATTTAGCCTGAGCAACCTTGTAATACTATATTTACTATGAACGTAGAAGAACAAATCGAAGCGTATATTGCCAGCCAACCCGAACCAAAACGGAGTGAGATACAAACGTTGCACGAGCTCATATTGCAAGTATTACCAGAGGGTAAATTATGGTTTACGGATGGTAAAGATAGCGATGGCCGTGTGATTACTAACCCTACCATAGGGTATGGATTTTATACCATACACTATGCGAATGGAACCACAAGAGATTTTTTTCAGATTGGTTTGCTTGCCAACTCAACCGGAATCTCTGTTCATATTCTTGGCATACCAGATAAGACCTTCTTACCCCGAACCTATGGAGCGGCACTAGGCAAAGCAAGTGTGACAGGGTATTGCATCAGGTTCAAAAGTATAAAAGATATAAATATTGATGTGCTTGAGGAGGCTATTAGGTATAGGGTGGAAGAGCTGAGTAACTAATAGTAGGTATACAATTTCATTTGGTCTGGCGTCACTTCACATTTGCTTACAAATTTTTGTAAACATGGCTTAAGTATGGTCGAAATATTCAAAACAAATGTAGAGGAGACTTCAGAATCAATTCTTCTTCTACAGAAACTATCAATACATTTTCCTGAACACAAAATAAATTTTGACCTGAGTGATTGGGAAAAAATATTAAGAGTGCAGGGAGAAGATATTGCAGTAGAGAAAATTATTCAATTGCTTAATAAGGAGAATTATTTGTGTGAGGTTTTGGAGTGAGTTATTTCAAAATTTCAACCATTCGGATTGGTAGTGGGAAGAGGCTGTCCCCTCAGAGTCTCCTGTGTGCGCAAGCCAAAAGCTAAGCAAAGGGACTCTGAGGTCAAAGGTCTGTGAAATTAACAATCATAATCACACATCAAGATAATGCGTCAAAACCACTTGCTTATCTGGCTCATTTAAATCGTAAAATCTTGCTGAAGAATAAGGGTAGACCAGATAATCACTAGCTAAGTTCCACTTTTTGCTTAGAGGATTCTTATGGATATAGTCGAGTTTTTGTCTGATAAAACTTTCATTAAAACATTCTTTGGCATCATAAGATTCTTTAAATACCTGATGTAGTTTTCCTTTCTTCGCTTCTTTTGCTCTTACGCTATTTTCTAATCTTTCTAATAAATCTATCTTATCGGCTTTTTCTAATCTCTTGACAATCTCATAAGCCATGAACCTTTTAGCATTACTGATAATTTTATATAATTCGGGTGCATCTTTGGGTAGATAAATGAGGCAATGCAAATGATTGGGCATAAAAACGTAAGCCAATACCTTTATTTGTTGCTTATTCAAAATACTAAACCATTGGTAGAGGTTATCATATAGTTGTGTTATTTCAAAAAGAGGAATCCAGTCGTGACAGGTAAAAGTCACGAAATAAATAGTTTTTCTCTGATTTTGACGGACTTTAATAGCCATTTTGAATGTGAATAGTTGGTTTATTTAGTGTTTCCTCAGAGTCTCATGTTTGCAGAGCCTAAGCAGAACAAATCTGAGGACTAAGGCATTCCTCATTGCTTAAACCCCTGTCCTCAGAGTCTCATACGTTCCTACGGGAGACTCTGAGGGAACTCAATACAAAGTAATAGAAACTCGAATCTATTTATAATCTGACCTAAAAATCTTTTTTTGTCTCCTCAGAGTCTCCTGTGTGCGCGAGCCAGAGTAAAGCAAAGGGACTCTGAGGACTTAAGGTCTATCCTCATTGCTTAGACCCTTGCCCTCAGAGTCCCCTACGTGCCTTCGGGAGACTCTGAGGGGACACAATTTTACAATTGAGTATATGTGCTTGCTCGAACTATATCTAAAATTAAACTTTCAACGTTCCGTGAAATTAATTTATTCCTTGAAAGCATGATTTGTAAAAACAATACAAATAAACTTACTGAGTTTTCTTGACTGTTTATAGAAGCAAACTCAAGATTTGAACCATCTGGTTTTGCTAACCAGAAATCTTTTCTATGTCTACCCAGAATAAATACTTTTTCTGGTATGACTAACAAATCAACACATCCTGACTCTTGAATCCTTTTGATAATGGTATTTGTTGCGACAGTGGTGTCAAAAGCAAATATGCAATTTATATTTTGTTGATAGTTATATCTTCCAGTTAGGTTTAAGCCCTGACCAACATTAATTCCAAAATCAGGAGTTATTAATAAAGTATTTGGATTAACTGATGGCCTCTTTAAAGAATTATACTTTTCAATTCCTTCAATCGCTTGTTCTAGCTCTTTAATTCCCATTTTAGATTTAACAGAAATAATACCAAAAGTAAATTCAATTGGAGCAACAATATTACCACTTCCATCAGTAAAAACGGTCGAAAATAAATTGTCATAGATGATAATATCAATCTGCCCAGAGTTTTTGTCCTCCTCATCAAAAACTTCTCCAGATTGAAATCCACACTTATGAGACATTACCTTTGTAAGATAATCAATTAGCACTTTTTCTCTCGCATTACCCACATTACCTGAATGTGTAAATATGGTGTTGTTATAAGTTGTCTTTAAACTTTCAGAGAGTTTTTTTAATGTTGCAGTATAAGCCAGTATTTGAAATATTTCACAAAAATATAAAATTTATACTC